>JBFFMO010001175.1:0-1842 GCA_041554035.1 Allomicrovenator sp.
ATGGTCGCGCGCCTTGGGTTGGGAGATCGCGTCCAGCTCCGTCGTGGGCGCCGAATCCTTGAACACCAACCGGTCTTCAAAGCCCGTATTCTCCGGATACGATGAGGGGACTCGTGTCTTCAACGACGTCTTCCAATCCCGTTCGAACCCAGAAAACGACATGTCCAAAACTTTGGCGAACGCCCGCTGAGCGTCCATGCCTTCTGAAATGTAGTCGAGCATCTCAACAAAAGCCTGCGGCCCCTTCTTCTGCTGCAAGTACTCCATCGCGGTGTAGACTTCGGCAAACGCCATGGCGGCATCTTCCTGACTCGGAAGTTTCGCCATCGAGGGGTGCATCTGCTCAAACGAGATAAAATCCCGTTTGAGCACGCGGTCCTGCAAGAGTTTCTCGCTTGAGGGCTCAAGCCGATGCGCATCCGGCCCGCGCCAACGGCGTTCCAAATACTTCGCCAAACCTTCGTGCATCCAAATCGGCACCCGACCGCCCGTCTTTTGGTTCACCACGTAATGCACGTATTCGTGAACCAGCGTATCGACCCAGCCGTAACCACGCGCCAACGCCTTGGGGCTCGTGATCATCAGCCGATTATACTTACAAAGCGCGATCGTGCCTGAAGTTCGAATTTCGGCTTCGGTCAGGATCGAAACCTCGGCCAGAGTTGATGTACGAGGGTAAACCTCGATACGAACCGGAACCGGAGGCAAATACCCAAGCTCTTTTCCAAGCTCCTCATACGCGATATCGAGCGCTTCAAACGCGAAGGGCAAAAGCACCTCATCCTTGCCGGGCTCAACAGATATCTCGAAATAGCCCTTCGGGCTTTTGAACTTCTTATAATTTTTTGTGACGTTATGAGTCGCCGACACCAGGTCTCGAAGCTGTACAAAATCCGCACGTGGAGTCTGGGCAATCGCCTGGTCCAGTCGTTGAACGGCCCCTTCGTAATTCCCTTCGAAAAACTCCAGACGAGCTCTCAGATAGACGACTTCAGCCAGATCGGGGGTTCTGGATTCAAGCGAGGCAATCGCTTTGGTCGCCCCTGGGATATCCCAGGCGTCGATCAGGTCGTCGGCTTCGTTCGGGGTTTGAGCCCACGACATCGCCGGCGCCAAAAGGACCAAAATTAGGGTGATAAGTGCTCGCATGACTACTCCATTAGACTTTCGTAGTAGCGGCGAATTTCTTCGTCGTAATTTTCGAGACGTCCCTCACGCATATTCTTCATGACGTCTTCTCGATAAGTCTCTTTCGCAGAGTCGTCGTGCTCGGGAATTTCGACTTTTTCGTTGTTGCCCGGCTTGCCATTCGAACCTTGTTTCTGCTTCTGCAGGGTTTCTCTCATCGAGTCCTTGAGTTTCCTCAATTCATCCAAAGCCTGACGCTGTTCGTCGAGCGCGGGCTGAAATTGGCCTTCTCCAATTTGTTTGCCTGCCTCACCCATGCGTTTACGTGCTGAGTCAGCGGCCGGGCGCATCTCTTCGGCAAGCACGGGGAATTCGTCGCCAGCCTTGCCGATCGCCTCGGCCAACTTATCGGCCTGTTCATTGACCTGTTTTTGACCTTCTCCAAGCTTCTCGACCCCTTCTTTATTGGGCGATGCCATCTCTTGCCGGGCCTTGTCTTTAAGCGCCGAGAGGTCTCTTTGAATCTTCTTCCCACGGCCCAAGACCCCGGGCATCTCACCGATGGACTTCTGCAGATCACGCCCAGCTTTGGAGGCCGCTTTGGTGTAACGCCCGGCAAGCTCCAGCCCAAACTGCAACGAACGAAGGTCTTCCATCGCCTGTCCTGCTTGCTCCGATGCCTGCTCCACATCACCTTGCCGAAGGCTCTTCTCC
>JBFFMO010001176.1:0-1842 GCA_041554035.1 Allomicrovenator sp.
GTGAGTCTGCATGGCGCCGCTCCCGCTGGAATACAGGTAGACCGTAGCGGATACCTGCGCCCGTCGAGCACCGGCTCTTGCCGTTACAAGAATAAGTCACGGCGGCGCCGCGCCGACGTGACTTCTGCTCGAGATTTTGCGCCACAACCAGAGTACGTCCGATGCTGCGCCCATAATCCGGGCGTGAAGCCTAAAAGGTATTCATTCTGGTATTGGCGAAAAAAATCGCCTGACACTAGATATCGCACTCAGTACCACTGTCGGTCGTGGAGGTGCGCAGGATGTGCGCCACACCAGGCCTCGATTGTTTTCGCTCGGGTGAAGGAAGCGTTCTCTCAGCATCGACCAGAGGACTGTGTGTTCGCCGTGCTGACTTTGGATCCGCGCGAACATCGTCGTGGAGTGCGTGACCTAGCCGGTGTGTATCGAGATTTTGGGAGGCGCATGCAGCGGCTCCGCCAGCGATGGGGAGCCTACTGCGAGCGAGCAGGACTAGACTGGTGCGGCAGTAAATGGGTGTCGATTATCGAGGCCCACCGAAGCGGCATACCACATATAAATCTAGTCCTGCATGCCCCACGGCTCGCGGCGATGCTGCGCGAGCACTACAGCTCTGCTCGAGCAGTGGGACTCACCCATCGTGAGGCGACTCTGTTATTCGGAGAACTCCGTCGGCACGCTCTTGAGTGTGGATTTGGATGGTCTTCGACGATCGAGTCTGTCTGTCAGCATGGCGAAAAAAAAACTCTCGACGCTATAGCTGGCTACCTCGCAAAAGCAGCGAAACGCGCGGACGCTGTACACGGCGAGATTGCGAAGCTATCGCAGCTCCCATTGATGGCCCCCAAGAATTTTCGTAGAGTGCGATCTGGAAAAGGATTTTTGCCAAAGCCTCACAAGGACCCCGCTTGGACGGGCACGATCATACGTCGGTATCGTACGCGAGAAGGCGATGAACAGGCAGAGAGCCTAGTCGCGCGTCCAAAAGACATGTCGTATCGTCTGCAGGTATTGCAGATCGTTTCGGAAGAGCAAAGACTCGCTTACATGGACGAGTCGGTAGCATCTCAGTTAACTCATGACGATCCGAGCGTGCGAGCGTTCGCGCGCATCGTGTCGGACGCGATGATGGGAGCGACTACGACTCATTACTTCGGAGAGTCACATGGAGAAAAAAAAGACACCACGTGCGGTGATGATAGAGACCGCTCCGGCGACGAAATATGGTGGCGCGATAGAATGGGCAGCAATCTGTGCACAAACGGCGGGACTGACAGAGTCACAATTCTTGACTCTCGTAATGCCGAACTCGCAGCTAGCACGAGCCTATCAATACGGTGCAGTGGCGCTCGCGCGATGGGGTGGAACACCGGAGCCACCTGTGCCGGACGTGGCAGAAGACCCTCAATTGACACCAGAATCAGAGCTCAAATGGTTGGAGCTCGCCAGAGACACATGGCGGAGAGTGACGGTGTTATAGCCGATGTCGAATTACGAAACGAAAAATCCGCTGAACGCGGCTGCACTGTGCGCTGTGTTTGCTGGCCTGACAGAGAGCCAGTTCGTAGCGATGTTTGGTACTCAATTCTCACTGTATCGAGCAATGCATTATGCCATAGCAGCTCGAGCAGCTCGAGCAGCTCGAGCTGCAGCGGGAGAGATGACACCGTTCGAAGAAATAGAGCTGCAGCGCGAAGCGAAAAAAGCGTGGCAGGATGCATTCGAGATATCCAAAGACAGCTTCATTTCGCAGAGCTGTTTGGGTAAGGCGAAGTGAAACAAGTCGAGCTCTGGCGGACGGGGGGAAGCCTACTGTTCACGATGAACGTCAACCGCACAATA
>JBFFMO010001177.1:0-1838 GCA_041554035.1 Allomicrovenator sp.
CGTGAACAAGTGATTGTCGATGATTTTGTCTGCTTCTGCCGTGTCTGCGAAGAGATAGGGCAGTTCAAAGACGTTCATCTCAGGTACGAGACTCGCGACCGAACCGGTCGAGACGCCCGCCGCCTGCAGCTCACCGCGCTTGGCCTGGCGAACGATCGAAACTTCACCACCGGCGGTTCCCATGAACAACTTGACCTTGATGCGTCCGGCAGAATCAGCCTCGATTCGCTTTTTCATCGACTTCAGTTGCTTGGCCCACGGTGTGTTGGGTGGGGCAACCGTGCCAAGATTCAGTGTGTAGACGTCCTTATCCTGCGCGAACGCAGGAAGAGTCATCATCATCAGGGCGAGGGTCATAAAAAGAGTAGAGAGTCGTCTCATATTTCACCAGTCGGGTTAGGGGTTCGCCTTTGATCCATGCCGTGAGGCGTGATCAATAGAAGTACTCGTCTGCATTGGCCAGCAATCGCTTGGCTTTGCGCTTTTCAAGTTCGTTCTCGGGCGAGATCGCGGGTTCTGCGTTGGGGTCAGCCGAGATGACTTCGTTGAGGAGTTTCTCGAAGAGGTCTCGGTCGCCTACCAACACTGCGTATTGTTCCGCCTTCAGGACTTTCGTCGCCAGATAGGTCGGAGCGATTTCGATGCTTTTATCAAATGATTCTTTGGAGGCCGCAGGGTTGCCGCCACCAATCGGAACTTTCGAGTGGTATGCGCCGAAGTATCGGTAGGGAGCGCCGTAGAAGTAGGTGGCGTCGGTTGCAACAACCCAATCCATGGTCGCTTTGATGTCGTCTTTGCGCGAAAGGATCGTGGCGATGCCCTCAAGCAAGGCCCATTTTCCAAGGTTGGTCGAATACCAATAAAGTGCAGGAAGTGCCTTGGGATCAGCGGACTTAACGGCCGACTTCCAAGCGTTGCGGTCTGCGGCAACAGCGGCTGCGAATTTCGGGTCTCGAATCGCAATCGCTTTTTCGGAAGACGTGACGCCTTTCTCGAAGGTGGCCATGATTTTTTCGTCGAGCTCGTCGTCCTTGGCCTCAAGTCGGATATGTGAATCCGCCAAGAAATAGTAGGCCCGCGAGAGTGTTTCGAAGATGGTGGCGAGCTTGTCTGCACGCTCTTCGGCGCTCAGTGCGGGTGTGGCTGTCAGGGCAGCCTTTTCCCAAAGCGAAATCGCTTTTAATAGCTCAGCTTTATCGATGCGTTTTTGCCAGGCGGCGTCGGCTTCGGCCATCAAGGCATCAAAATCGCCTTCTTCGGTGGCCGTTGTGAGTTTGGTTTGGTCGGTTTCGAGTGCGGAGGAGCGGTCAGCGCCGCCACATGCGGTCAATCCGAGTCCAGAAATCAATAGACACAAAGATAGTACTTTGCTCATACGAGGGATGATAAACATCGAGCGCTCCTCACGAAAAATCAATAGGTTGGCTAAAGCGAGCGCACCATAAATGACGCACCTAACCCTGTAAAGTGACGCACCGGTGCGGAAATTATTCATATCGGTGTTGATTCCACACGAGGTCGGACTTAGAAGGGGAGGCCCTCAGCGGGCCTCTAAGTGCCCAGCGTCGAAGCTCTCCGCCCCGTGGTGCCCTGATGGCAGTCAACAAGACACAAATCGAGTTGCTTCGAAAGCTTCTCCGCCATGGCGCCAAAGAGCGCGTGATCAAGACGCTCGAGAAGTTTCGGCCTGCCGATTTGGCCGAGTTCTTTGGTTATCTGAACCCGATCGAGCAAAAACAATTCATTGAGATTCTCTACACGCAGGCGCGTGCGGCCGAGACCCTTCTGGAGCTGCCTCAAGGTATTCTGGAAGAAATTCTCTCGATTCTGGATGAGGA
>JBFFMO010001178.1:0-1834 GCA_041554035.1 Allomicrovenator sp.
GAGTTCCCGTCATCGACGATCACTGGATTGCTCGCTGGCGCGCTTGGCCTGCAGCTGGACGGCTTTCGAATCCCGACCGGGCATGTCCTTGGTTTTGGCGCCTTGAGCAGCATCTTCATTCCTGGCGTGGGTTACGACCTGCGTTTTGGCCTCGACGACGCCTATCAGACGGCCGTGCCCCTTCCTGGATTCCCGGGACTGCTCACCAATATCGTGGCATCGTCGACCAAATTGGGCATCAACTACGGATTCGCGACAGTCGTGGACCCCGAACATAATTTTGTGGCTCAACGCGACAAAGACGGCCTCTACGATGGGCGTGCACAGGACGACGACATGTTGTTTCTGTTCTACGCCAGCGGATTTGGTGGCGTGTTTACCTCGGAAGTCCCTGAGCGATTGGCACCTGTTGTCTGCTCAGACGCCTTGGCGCCAGCCCTGAAAACCCAGTGCGAGGCCGACCGCACCGCACTTCCGAATTCCTACACATTTACGAACTACTTCATCATCGGTGATGGCGATGTCGCCAGCATTTACGAGGAGCTGTACAAGATTCGCGGAATCACGGCGCCCAAGATTCAGGGCCGAATCTTCGACGAACTCACCCGTCAGCCGCTCGGTGCTCAAGCTGACGCTTTGATCTACAGCGCTACGGACGCGTCTTGCGCCAACGCCACGATCGTAAGTCAGGTGTTCACCAACGCCGACGGTTTTTTCGACCTGAACCTCGCCGAAGGCAAATACTGCTTCCAGGCCAAGGAACATGGGCGACCCCTCGGAACTTTGAGTTTTGTTGAAGTGGGCGCCAAGGGAGCCCCCTTCATCAATCTTATCGCCAAGTCGGCAGGCCATGTTGATGTTCGAGTCAGCGATCCAAGCGGGCTCGCCCTTCCCGCGAAGCTTTCATTGGTCGGCGTGCATGATTTTGTACCCGATACCGAATACCGAAAATTCCTCTACGACCTTCGCGCAGGCGAGTCCTGGAAACCCACGGACCTCGTCGAGGACACCGCTGCTGACCCAGCCACTCGTCGTTTCCTTGAAGACACGGTTTATGGCGATGCTGAGGGTCGAATTTCAATCAACGCACCTCCTGGAAAGTACACCGTCGTCGTGAGCCGCGGCCCTGAGTACGACATCTTTGAACAAGAGATCGACCTCAAGGCGGGCAAAGTGGCCACGGTGAGTGCAGTCCTTAACCGGGTCGTGGACACCACGGGTTATCTGGCAGGCGATTTCCATATTCATGCGGCGGGCTCCATCGATTCTGGCTTGAGCAACGCCATTCGCGTTCGCACCTTGGCGGGCGAAGGCGTCGAGCTTGCGGTAGCGACAGACCA
The DNA here is from genome assembly GCA_041554035.1 of Allomicrovenator sp. Classification (GTDB taxonomy): domain Bacteria; phylum Myxococcota_A; class Bradymonadia; order Bradymonadales; family Bradymonadaceae; genus JBFFMO01. The sequence continues at coordinate 1,341 of JBFFMO010001178.1, forward strand.
CAACTACGTGACCGACTACCGACCCTTCATCGCCGAAGAAGGCCTTGAGCCGTGGATGACGTCGATGATTGGCTTGGAACTCACGACCTTCGAGGCCGGCCATTTCAACGCCTTCCCAGTCGAGCGCGAGATGGACTCGATGTCCCGCGGCTCCATCAAATGGCAGGATGTGCCGCCGCAGACGATCTTCAACACCTTGCGTGAAATGGGGCCCTCAACGGGCAACATCATTCAGGTGAACCATCCCCGCACCCCGATTCTGGGTTATTTTTACCAGCATAATATGGACCCGTTTTCGTCATCGGTGGACCTCGCGATTAACACCACCCCTGGAATTATCACGACGCTCACTTCGCCAACCGGTCCAGCGTTTATTGAAAATGTCCAAACGGCAGACGGCAAGACCGAGTACAAATCCACGTTTTCCTGGGATTTCGACGCCATCGAAGTCTTCAACGGCAAGCATCTTGAAGAGCTTCGTCATTTCCGTATGC
>JBFFMO010001179.1:0-1826 GCA_041554035.1 Allomicrovenator sp.
AACACGTGTGCAGACCAAGTCGTAAAAGGGGGCCAACACCAATCCAGACTCGAGGCGGACAGGTGAGATGTTTTTGGCGTGACCATCGGAGTTTTCAGCCAGTGCGTTGAAGATAATCCAACGTAATAACGACTGAATAAATGTTATTCGAAATTGTCCCGTACGGTAGTATTTTGACTCGCCGCTGTGTTTGTTCGCGCTTGTATTCCCGTACGGTATTATTTTGGACTAATGGATTTGAACGACCATTTTTCCATTGGCCGTATTGGCGTCCATCATAGCGTGCGCCTCGCGCAGGTCTTCGAAGTCCCAGACCTTTCCGAGCACCAGCTTCAGCTGACCCGATTCAACCTTGGAAACGTAGTCCTGAAGTTCCGAAGGTGAGATGTCGTCGGCTCCTCCAGAATAGGAGGTCAGGCGCACGCCTGTTGGAATATGGCCCATGGGGTGGAACTCGCTCAGGCTCCACTCGCCGCCTAAAATTCCGGTCATGCAGACCACGCCTCCTGGCCGAGCACATTTGAGCGAGTCCAGAAGTGTGGTGGTGCCGATCAGCTCAAGGACCCGGTCGACGCCCTCGGGATGGGCTTCGCGAATCTGGTCCGATATTTGACCCTGATCCAGATAGACCTCGTCCGCGCCGGATTCGATCAAGAAGTCGCGCTTCGTTTCGCTGCGTGTGGTTGTGGCGACCCGAATCGTGGCGGAGTTGCCCAGTCTAGTGGCCGCTGCTTGGCTTCAAAGCGGAAGATTGGTGCGGGTTTTGCCCGATTGGAGGCTCTCGGATGTGACGCTTTCGATTCTGTACGCCCCACGACTCCTGTCGACATCGGTTCGTTTGCTCGTCGACCGTCCGAGCGAGCTTTCAGAACAAGGACTTTTTGGTCGACGAAGGCGAATAACACTGCATCGAAGTGCCCGACGATCGTTGCGGCGAGACCTCCGATTGCCTACCCTCTCGCCATGAATAAACTTACGTCCGCCTGTCTAGTTCTGGCTTTGGTTGTCGCCTGCAGCGATAACAAGCCATCGTCCAACAAAGAATCCGACGCCGCGGTTATCGACATGAGTGATATGGCCGAATCCGACACGTCTGTTCCGATAGGGGATTGCATCAGGGTCGATGGCATCGCCGAAAGTGGTGCGATTGAGGACGCCAACGGTCAAGCATCCGTTGTGGTCATCGAACGCGATTCGTGTGCGCGGACTTATCGGTTATCGAGCACCGCTTCGTTGCGGGACGCTCAGCCAAATAACCCACGCGGGATCGTGGAACGCGGTGGCCCAACGACAAGGACCGGAAACGACATGTTTGACGCGCTTCACGCGATGGCCATCGAAGAAGTCCGGCAAAATTCAGTCGAACAAATCAGCGATGGTTCATTCAACGATGGCAACCCGGTTTCCTGCGGGACGGGTGGGTGTTTTGAGACCGGTCGTCTGTGGAAATACGTTTGGACCCGTGACACCGCCTACGCCGTCGATTTGGGGCTTGGTGGGATCGACCCGATTCGTTCCTTAAACTCGCTAAATTACAAACTCAGCGAACGCCGAACAGGTGGTGACCTGCAGGTTGTTCAGGACACCGGGACGGGTGGCTCTTACCCGGTTTCAAGCGATCGTGTGTCTTGGGCGATGGGCGCGGCAACCTTGCTAAACTCGCTCGACGGCGACCAGCGTGAAGCCTTTGCGGCCCGCGCTTTAGACGCGTTATCAAACACGCTCGAACACGATCGGCGCATCGTTTATGACGCGGCCGACGGCCTTTATCGTGGTGAGCAGTCGTTCTTGGATTGGCGTGAACAGAGCTATCCCGAGTGGACGGC
>JBFFMO010001180.1:0-1825 GCA_041554035.1 Allomicrovenator sp.
CAATTCGTGCAACTCCGTGTAGGCCTCGACCAAGTGCGGCGAAATCCAAATACCAGGCGACTTGTCGCGGGGCTCGGCGCACTTGAGCATCACGTCGCGAAAAGCCGTATTGATGCGCACATCAAAAACCTTTTGCCGAACAATTTGTTTGAGTCGACGAGGGATATGAAATTCATTCAACGGGAAGATGGTGCGCGGATCAGGACTGTACCAGTAGACTTCCCAATCCTCGTCCTCGTGCGCCATCGGGAAGATTCCCTGCGCGTATGCGTTCAGAAGCATTTCCGCGGTAGGTCGTTTCATGGCTTCCGAATTTCAAATGCCCGATGAATACCCTTCTTGAAATCCTCGGGAACCGTCCATTTGGTGATCTCTTTCATCTCGACTTCAAGGGCACTCTTATCGAGCACAAATCCCGTGTAATTCGTCGAGAAATAGATCACGCCACCAGGACGAAGCAGATTCCAGCACTGCCGCAACATGAAGGCGTGGTCGCGTTGAACGTCCATTTCGCCCTCCATTTTCTTGGAACGACTCCAGGTCGGAGGGTCCAAAATAATGATGTCGTAAACAGCTGATTTATTCTGCTGAGGAAGCCATCGCAGAATATCAGTCCGAATGAAATCATGTTTTTGGGCATTTAATTTATTTAAAATAAAATTACGTACAGCCCAATCCAGATACGTATTCGAAAGGTCTGCAGATGTGACCGTAGCCCCAGCCGCAGCGGCCCAAACGCTGAACGCGCCGGTATAGGAAAACAGATTCAGAACCTTACACGCACCCCGGCGTTTGACCTCTTTGGCGACTTCTCGCCGAAGATTTCGATGGTCCATAAAAAGCCCGGTATCGACGTAACCGTCGAGGTTGACCAGGAATTTATGGGGGCCTTCGTCCACCACATACTCCAAGCCATCATCGGTGAGTTTTTCGTACTGAGTTCCAAACCGGCGATGCCGCTCTTTGAAATGAACGGCTTCTGGCTCGACGTCGAAAATCTCTTGGATCCGCTCAGGAACCCAATCGAGTTGTTCGTCGGTGTGGTTTTTCTGAAAATACTGCAGGTGAATTTGGTCGTCGTAAACGTCCACATTCCAAGGGAATTCAGGAATATCCCAGCCGTAGACGCGAAACGCATTTGTCGGCCATTTCGCCGCAAATTTTCGCAGATGCTTCAGGCGTTTAATAACGCGATTTTCAAACGTGGGATCCATTATTTCGGGTGAACCATGTCCGCCGGAATGACCGCTTTATCGAATGCTTCGCCCGTCATGAAACCGAGCTCAACTGTCACTTCACGCAACGTTTTGTTTTCTTTGTAGGCCTTCTTGGCCACTGCCGCAGCGTTATCGTACCCAATATGAGGATTCAACGCCGTCACAAGCATCAACGAGCGGTTCAAATTGACTTTGATTTGCTCAAGATTCGGCTCGATGCCCACCACACAATTATCGGTGAACGAATGGCAGGCGTCGGCCAACAAACGCGACGATTCCATCAGGTTATGAGCCAACATCGGCATATAAACATTGAGTTCAAAATTACCGCTGGCTCCAGCAAACGTGACGCCGGCGTTGTTCCCAAAAATCTGGCAACACACCATCGTCATCGCTTCAGCCTGAGTCGGATTCACCTTACCCGGCATGATCGACGAGCCTGGCTCGTTGGCGGGCAACAGGATTTCGCCGATTCCACAACGTGGCCCCGATCCAAGCCAACGAATATCGTTGGCAATTTTGAAGAGCGAGGTCGCAAGCGTGTTCATCGCCGAATGCGCTTCAACGATGGCTTCTTTGCCGGCGAGCAGCGCAAATTTATTGGGCGC
>JBFFMO010001181.1:0-1823 GCA_041554035.1 Allomicrovenator sp.
ATCTTCAAGAAACCACGCCAGAACGAGTCCGATGGGTTCGCGTCAAAAAGTCGCTCGTCGCGGTTCACGCGATAGGTCGACCCAAACGACTCAAGGTTTTGAAGCGCCGAGACGACCTGTTGCGCTGCATCTTGGTCGACCGCAGTGGGTGCGATGGTCTCCCACACGTCGATGTCGGCTTTCAGCTCCCGCAGGAAATCAAGGTACGCGTCCTGAAGTGCCTTCTTACGCGCTTCGTTGTCGGGCAGTTCGGGATCCTCCACGATCGCGCGGGCGCGGACAAAAGCCTTCTGCTGAACCGCTGAAAGGTGATCGATGGTCTTTCGTAGCCGGTCCGAGCGCTCGGTAATCGAAGTGGCCACATGGTTTTGATAAAGCGAAACGAGCCGACCGCGCAAAAACGTCAAGCGACCGTTGATCGCGTCGTCGCATCCCGGCATCGGGAAAAGCTCGGTAGGATCTAAGGACGTCGTGGTCAGAGCCTCGTCCAGATCTTCTGCTTCTTGTTTTGTCTGACGACGTGAGGTTTCGGTTTCTCCAGCCCAATCCAATGCCAGCTTCAAGAGCGGCGGACCCACAACGATATGGACGACCACGCTCGCCATGATCACGGTTTGAAAGTCTTTGCCCCAGGGTTCCATCGCTCCGGCAACCATGCTCGCGAGCACAAGATCCACGCCGCCACGCGAGAAGAATCCGAGCCAACCGAATCGCTGTGCAGCGTCCGGAGCATCGGAGAGCCGCGTCGCCAGGTTGATTCCGACAAAAATCGCTAACGCACGAATGCCCGTAAGAATCGCCGTCAGGCCGATGTAGCCAGAAACAGCCTCAAGATCGAGCATCGCGGCTTGAGTCATGAAGTAGATCACGAACACAGGAACGCTGATCTTCTCGAGCGACTCGATCATGTCGTGGCCATGCTTCGAGAAGTTCTGGACCACGAAACCGGCCGTCAGGAACGCCATGAGCGTCTCGGCGTGAAGCATGTTCGAGACGTATGAGCCGGCAAAAATCAGGGCCACGGTGAAGAGCATCATCTCGCGCGCAACGAATTGCAGGTAGAGGATGAAGATCGCACCGGTGACCAACCCGATAAGAATCGCGTAACCGATCTCGGCGCCGATCGCTGGCAAGGCCGCCATAAGACCGACCATTGTGAATCCCTCAGGCGCAATCAGCAGCCGAGAGAATGCAAACGCGAGCAGGAAGAGCACAACGAGGGCGATATCGCCCACGATCACGATCCCCAACGACAACGAAGTGAACGAGCCTTTGGACCGTGTTTCTTGAATGATCGCCAGCGTGGCCGCAGGACTCATCGCCATCGAAAACACGCCAAGCAAGAGTGCGGCCGCCCAACGATGGGTCATCGGAAGCCCCTCGAGGAAGGGCAACATTCCCGGAACGAAATCCGCGAGCACCATGATCAACGCAGTCGTGGTTGGGACCGCTAGAAGCGCTACCGCGCCTACGACCAGAAATATGGTCTTAAAATGCCGCTTGAGTTCGGCGATCTTGAGCTCGCCGCCACCCAGCGTACCGATCAACCCAACGGTCAAGACGTTGATCAGCGAGAGCTCTGCGATCACGTCATCGCTAAAGAGGGCCTCGGGAGCGTTCGGAAGCAAGGGCGCCAGCTTGGGCCCAAAAAGCACCCCCGCGGCGATATAACCAAGCAACGCTGGCAGGCTGATCTGCTTGAAGAGCTCGCCCATCGTGAACGCGGCCAAGATGATGAATCCCGTCGCAGCCAGGCTCTTTGGATTGAAGTTTGCGTTGCCGGTGTATTCAAAACCTTGGAGTGAAATCATCAGCGCAAGGAG
>JBFFMO010001182.1:0-1823 GCA_041554035.1 Allomicrovenator sp.
ACAAAACATCCGAAACCACCCAGTGGAGGAGGGGACGAAAAGAGCTTCTTGCCGAGGTTCTCGGAGGCAGTGAAGTTCGGGAAATCCACCGAGCGTGCAGACACCTGAGCGCGGCCCTCATCGTAGCGGCTGTTGGTGCTGACGATGCTGCGCACGAACTGGGCAAGTGCCTTCGAGATACGGTCCGAGGTGACGCCGCTATCGCCAAATGCCGCTTGGAAAAGCTCGGGGTAATACGGGGCGCCTTGCACGCGACCGACAAGGGTCTCGAGCGTCATGCCCATTTCGACCTCGTCCTGGAAAGGCATCAGCACCTGGTCTTCGAGCGTTTTTGCGCGTTGGTCCCAGAAGAACTCGCCGCCACCATAATAACGCGCGTTGGTAAGCCCCATCGAATGTCGCCCGGTCGGCCCACCTTCAAACCCTTCGCTGAGGACGCGGTTGTCCGAAAAACCTTCGGCGGCCTTATGGCACGAAGCACACGCCGTGGTCCGATTTGCACTCAGATTCTTGTCGTAAAAAAGCACTCGCCCGAGCGTCGCACCGGCGTCGGTCGTGGCGTTGTCGGCTGGCGTGTTGTCGGTGGCCGAGGTGGGCTGTTGCTGGTGAAATCCCTCGGACTCCACGTCAAAATGCGCCGGTGTATCGATAATGGCGTAGTTGAAGAGCGTCGCAGGCAGCGCGATTTTTGAGGTGTTCTCCGGGTCGACCTCAACGACGGTGTTATTGGTGCTGTTGTTCGTGGCACCGTTGTTGGTGCTGTTATTTGTCTGGTCGGCGTCATTGCCAACATCGGCTGTGCCGTTATTGGTTTCGATAACAACCGGGCCGGTTTCATCGGCTGACGAACAGCCAGCGGCCAAAGACAAGGACACGACGCCTGCTAGGGCGAGCAACAGAAGAGGGCGTTGGGTGGACACAAAAGGCTCCGATTAAGAAACAAAAATTATTCGCACCCTGTAATATACGCAGCTTTCCCATTAATCGCATGCGGCAAGTTGACGCACTAGTCCTCAAACCGGCAGGGACCAGGTTTGATACAAAACACGTCGTTCACTTTGCGAGAGTGATGTTCAACTTACCGGACCGTGCGTTCATGACCTCTCCACAACAAGTCCACTACTCCGAGATATCGAGTCGTCTTGAAGTTCAGCGGTTATCGCCTCCAGCTCACCGCCCGCCATTAGGATAATGAGCCCATCCTGGGCCGCGTCACACCAGCGATCACAACGTTCTTGCGTCGTCTGAGTATCTTGAAACACCTCCGCCAAAGGGCGCCTTAGGAAGAGCGGATGCCAAAGATTTGGTTTCTTTGAGGCGGAGTGGTTCGTGAAGGTCCAGTGTCTAGACTCTTGTTCGAGGCGCCGACACAATTTTTCGAAAAGCGGGTGTGCCAGAAATGCTGCGGCATCAAAGACCTTTTTTGATTGGTGAAGGTCGAGGATTAATGCGAAGTCACCGCCATCTTCTGCTGCCAAAACTGGTTCTCGGTGGTCGAACCCCAAAAGATACTCACCCACAAAGACGCTAGGTTTCCATTCGCGAATGAGATTCACCCCATATCGTCCCTCTTGATAACCACTGTCATTCCTCCCCCGCAAATAGGGCCCTTTATCGCCTTCCCAGCGCAGGCTTCTTATGGCACTCCAATCGATATTTAGGGCTTTTCGATGAATTTCATCCAACTCTTGCCATAGTCGAGAAGTTGAAAGACCCATCCGCGCTGCGACCGGCGACAAGACCTCTTGAGCCTGGGTCTGGCCATGGTTCACGCTTTCAGAGGTTTGTTTTGCGATGGAGTCGGCAGAGTCCGTTAGGACCTC
>JBFFMO010001183.1:0-1821 GCA_041554035.1 Allomicrovenator sp.
GCCTGCAGACGGCAAAATGGCTGGTCGAGGACGGCGCTGATTTCATTCACCTTTCGTTGCAAAACGCCTTGTGTACCGCGCCCGAAGACCCCAACGGGCCAAAGATATTGAGTGCATTTCGGCAGGCCCTGCCCGTCCACGTGCCACTTCTGGCGGCCGGTGGAATCTGGACCCGCGCTGATTTGGAAGAAGTCCTTAAGGCTGGCGCAGATATCGGAGTCATCGGGACGGCCGCGATCATCCATCCCGATTGGCCACGGGTCAGTCTTCAGGCAGAATGGACCCCCACGCGGTTGCCCTTTCCTGTCGACGAATTGCGCGCTGCGGGAGTCGGCGAAGGCTTGATGGGCTATCTCATGAAACGGCCTGGATTCGTCCAAGGCGGCGCACCACCCCGGAAATGAAGTGGAGAAAAAACGGAATATCGCTGAGGAAGCTCGTGGCCTAGGCAGGCTTTTGGTCGAAGCGACCCAGGACGCCACGACCGTCGTCGAAGACATGCATCAGGCGATTGCGGGAGGGCCCGCGATTCTAGGCCGGCCGTTTTTACCCATCGTCAAGCTGTGCACCGGGGGAGTTTATGGAACCATCCGTGGCATCACCGGACTGGTTGGTGTGGGGCTCGACAGCGCGTTGGAGCGAATCGAGCCGCTGGTATCGGATGTCACGCCCAATGAGGAGTACGACATCGTTCGTGCCGCCCTCAACGGAGTGATCGGCGACTACCTCGAGGCCCAACATAATCCGCTCGCCATGGACATGCAGCTGCGCACGGCAAAGGGCCCGCTTTCGCTCATGCCAGAGGACTTGAAGCGCGAATTACCAGACGCGACGGGCGATATCGTCGTGTTTTTGCATGGATCGTCGATGGACGACACGCTTCTTACGCGTCACGGGCATAACCACGCAGAATCGCTGGCAAAAGACCTCAATTACACGCCGATTTACGTTCGCTTCAACTCTGGCCTGCACATTTCGACCAACGGCAATCGACTGGCGCCCATGCTGCAGGAATTGATCGCAGGATGACCTGTTCCGGTAAAATCGATCGTTTTGTTGGGTTTCAGCCTGGGCGGCTTGGTCGCTCGTGCCGCGGTTCATTTTGCCGAGATAAACCACCTGAGTTGGCGTGCTCACCTGAGCGCGATGGTGTTTATGGGAACACCCCATCACGGCGCCCCACTGGAGCGCTGGGGGAATACGTTCGAAACCTTGCTTGGACTTTCGCGATACAGCGCGCCGCTTAAGAAAGTCGCCAGACTGCGAAGCGCTGGCGTCACGGACCTGCGCTACGGCAGTTTTCTGGACGAACACTGGGCCGGCCGAGACCGTTTTGAGTTTGGCTCCGATCCCCGCATCTCCTGCGGGCTTCCCGATGTGCCCTGTTTTGCCGTCGCGGGAACGACCGACGAGATTCCGAGTGAAGGCGGCTCAAGCGATGGACTGGTTCCGATCGAAAGTGCGCTCGGAAACCACGAATCGGTGGGCTGTGATCTTGGGATCCCCAAAGACCATCAACGCGTGGTCGCAAAAACAGGCCACCTCGACCTCCTTGGAAGCCCCGAGGTCTACGAGCAAATTCGCACGTGGCTTTCCGAGCTCAACCACGGCGTCTAAGTCGGTTCGGAATCTCCATTCCGTTTGCGTCGCAGCGGGGAAATCACTAAATTCCCACGCAATCACTTCAGAATATACATCGCCAATGCGCGTTGCAGAGCTCGGGGGCTCAAGAACATGACAATCCAACTACGAATTTTTGTCCTGCTATTCTTGCTGGGTTTTGGCCTCGCTGCGTGTGGCGACTCGACCACCACGGACCCC
>JBFFMO010001184.1:0-1820 GCA_041554035.1 Allomicrovenator sp.
CCCCAATCCAGAAAGGCGACCTGATTGCTCTGCGTCACCAGCATATTACCGGGATGTGGGTCGCCGTGGAAAAAGCCGTCCGTGAAGATCTGTTGGAAGGCGGCCTCCATCGCGATGGTGCACAATTTCAAGGCGCGTTCGGAGCCCACTTCGATCGACGAGAGTTTCTCGCCGTCGATGTAGGTTTGAGTGATGACGGTGCTCGCCGTGAATTCGGCAATGATTTCGGGGATGATGTAGTCGGCGATCCCCGTCGCGTTTTCGCGTGCGGTCTCGTTATTGGCCGCTTCGTGCAGAAAGTTCAGCTCCTCGTTGATCGCGCGGTCGAACTCCCGAACAATCCCGACAGGGTTGTAGAGGCCGATCTCGTCAACGGTCGCTTCGCCCAACTTTGCCATATAGTAGAGGATGGCGAGGTCGCTTCGAATCTGCGGACCGATGCCGGGCCGCTGCACTTTCACAACGACATCGCGCCCATCAAAGAGTCGCGCGCGATGAACCTGCGCCATGCTTGCAGTCGCGATGGGCTCAGGATCGAATTCCGCGTAGAGCTCAGCGAGAGGGTGTCCCAGCGCGTTTTCGACTTGTTCGATCACGTCTTCGATCGGAACGCTCGGCGCCCGATCTTGGAGTTTCTCGAATTCTTGAATGAAGACCGGCGGCAGCAGGTCAGGGCGCGTGGAGAGGATTTGGCCGAGCTTGATGAATGTGGGCCCGAGTTCCTCAAGGGCCCGTCGGGCACGGATCGCCAGACTGCCCTGGTCGGCATTGGCGTTGGCGTTCGGTGCTGCTGAGCCTGCGAGCCACGATTCCAGCCCGATGGCGGTCAGCGCGCCATGAAAACCATGTTTAGAGAAGACGAGGGCGATTTCTCGCGACCGTTTGATGTCGTGGATTGTCGATTTGATAACCCCGGTCTTGCTCGACTCTGTGTTCATCGCCAGCTCTTGCCTGCTCGAAGCATCTCCAGCGCATTGTTGAAGTCTTCGGGATAAGGAGCTTCACAGAAAACCGGCTCACCGTCGACGTTGTTGAATCCTAGCGTGCGCGCGTGCAGGGCAAGGCGACCGATGAGTTTGCATTCATTGCCGGCTTTGCCGCCATAGATGGGGTCGGACAGAATCGGTGAATTGGCTTCACTCAAATGCATTCGAATCTGGTGCGTCCGGCCGGTCTCAAGACGGCACTCGATCAGCGCGGCACCGCCCTGGTATCGCTCCAGAACCGTGTAATGTGTGATCGCATGCCTTCCTTCGCGGACTCTTGAAGAGTAGCGAAATCGGTTATTTGGATCACGGCCATGCAGAGACTCGAAAGTCCCCGAATCGCCGAGGCCCGGAGCAAAAGCCAGCGCATGATACGCGCGATCGATCGTGTGTTCTTTAAAGAGCGCCGACATTTGCTGGTGCCCGGCGTCGGATTTTGTGACGGCCATCGCTCCAGAAGTGTCTTTATCCAGACGATGCACGATCCCAGGCCGCAACGCGTTACCAATCACGGGCAACTCGTCGAAGTGATGGAGGATCGCGTTCACCAGGGTGCCAGAGTGATGACCTGGGGCAGGGTGGACCACCATGCCTGCGGGTTTGTTCACCACGGCAACGTGGTCATCCTCGTAGAGGATTTCGAGCGGGATATCTTCGGCGATCAGGTCGATTTCGATCGGCGGCTGCCAGGTCCACCGGATGGTGTCCCCGAGTCTCAGTGCGTAACCGGACTTCATCGTGACGTTATTTACGTCGATCTCCCCAGAGTCGATGCTTCGGCGCACCTGAGATCTGGAGATGGGTGGGTTCTCTTGCTCAGCAAGAAAAACGTCA
>JBFFMO010001185.1:0-1820 GCA_041554035.1 Allomicrovenator sp.
CGGAACGATAGAGTTCGACGCGTGAAAACAACGCCGACATGAGGTCATCAACAGCCTGACCGCTTTTGACGCGGTCGATAGATAATCCATCGAGCAGAGTCGCGTCGACCTTCTTGTCGACCAAAAGCAGGAAAGAATCGTCGGGATCCGTCATGGGAATTGAATCAAGACCGATGGGCGCAACATAAACCCCGTCCCAGACCCATTCTATGGGGGTCGGATCCCCATTCGGTTGCGTCAGTTCGCCACGAATCAGCGCCGTATGCCCCAAAAGGTCGACATCGGAAAACAAGGTGAAATTCATGACGTCGTCGTCTGCAGCCGTAAACACGGCGTAGGCGCGACAATAAGTTCCTGTTGGAGGGCCGATTTCGCCCACTACTTTTGCGCCGCCCGTCCCCATCAGCAGGTCTTCGGCGACCGGTGTTCCAAGTCGTGTGATCGAGTTTGAAACGTGGGCGTGGGCCGTTCCGATAAAGGCTCGTTTCCAGGCGGCCTCTTCACAAAGGTGAACCTCGACCGCACTCAATACGACCGCCCAATGGGAAATCACCAATTCCGAACCGTCGTCGAAGCGACGACGGAGATCGCCCTGTGTTTGCGTTCTGACCCCAACCACGAATTTCGCCTGAGGGATCTCGACCTCGCCTTGCGGGATCGGAGCAAGCTCAGCTTGTGGCTGTGGAGCCTCGTCTGGGGGGCTGGAGGTGCACGCTGAAAGCAATATGAAGACGATGAAGTTCCGCATGGCGGCAATCTAGTTCAACGACAAGCTAACGCAAGTCAGTTCGGCTTTCGGCGCGCAACGCTTATGCTACACTCGCCGGGCTGAAGCGGGTGCTGATGAAGATTTGCCCAAAATGTTTAAAACAGTACGAAGACGTACACGTCGTCTGTCCTGACGATGCGACAGAGCTGCGCGTGTTCAACGACGCCGCGACACGCCTTACCGGCAAGGTCTTGGACGGCCGCTGGTTGGTGCAAAAGAAGATTGCCGAAGGCGGCATGGGTGAAGTTTATGTCGGCCAACAGGTCAGCATGAACCGCCAGGTCGCGATCAAGGTCCTTCGTGCTGCGATGGCATCGAGTGAAGAATACGTAAATCGATTCTTCCGCGAAGCCAATATCGCCTCAACGATCAAACACCCCAATTTTGCGCACATCTACGATTTTGGCCAGGAACAGACACTGGGCATTCTTTATCTGGCGATGGAGTATTTGGAAGGGATCGACCTTGGCGACCGTCTTCTGGACGGACATATGCCCATCGACCAAGTGCTCGAGATCGGAATTCAGGTGTGCTCCGCGCTCACTGCGGCCCATGAGTGCAATATCGTTCATCGAGATTTGAAGCCCGAAAACATCTTTCTGGTGAACTCTCCTGTGGGCGAAATACAGGTCAAGGTCCTCGATTTTGGTATCGCCAAAGAGCTCGGGGCCACGACGTCGGTGACTCGTACAGGCCAAATTTTTGGCACTCCAGAGTACATGAGTCCCGAGCAGTGCCAGAACGTTTCCGAAATCGACGGCCGCAGCGACCTCTATTCGCTTGGGTGTGTGCTCTACGAATTGCTCACGGGCAAGAGCCCGTATCGGCGCAAGACCGTGATCGCTACGCTCCTGGCGCAAGTTCAAGACGAGGCCACAAACCTTGTTGACCTTCAACTGTCGATTCCGCCGACGACCGCTGCTGTCGTTCATCGGCTGCTTGAGAAGTCGACCTCCCTCAGATTTCAGAGCGCAATTCAGGCCCGTGAGGCGCTGGAGGCCGAGTTGCTGCGCCTTCGTTCCAACCCCAACGAGATCCACGACTTTTTGGA
>JBFFMO010001186.1:0-1815 GCA_041554035.1 Allomicrovenator sp.
CAGACGCACCAGAAGGGGTTGTGAGCGTTCGTCGTCTTTCAGTTGGCTCAATACGGGCGCGATGGCCTCAAAGACGCTGTCCCAATCGGAGGTGGCGAGCCCCAATCGCTCAAGGTCATCCAACACCTCCGAGCAGCCCAAGACATCTGAGCCAAGCGCCGAGGTCAGCACCAATAATGCGGACTCCGGACGATTCAATTCCGACTCAAAGATCGCCGCGCATTTTCGACGCAACCTCAGGTAGCTGTCCAAATCGTCGGTCTGACGTTCCGACTGATCCAGATAAAGCCCGGCGAGCGATTCCAGCGCTTGATCGCCTCCAACCTCACGATAAAGGCTTTCGAGCCTGCCCTCGGAAAATGAGACAGCCTCATGATTGCCCACGCCAATCATGTACTCCAGCAACCCCATGAGCTCCGTTCGAAGCTCCGTACGCAACGGTTCTGGCACCTGTTTGCGGTGCTGCTCCAGCAATACGGCCAGATCGAGCCATCTATCCTGTGCGCGATACTGAAGTCGAAGCTCATCAAATGACATGGGTTCCTCACGAAGTTCCCCAAGCATATCCGGCGAGGCAATCTCGACCAAGAGCAACCGTCCCCGCAGTTGAATCGCTGCCTTGATTTGTGCACACTCTCCAACCAGACCTAATGGAGTAAATGAATGAATTGGATGGATTTTAGAAAATGGCTGCTTTGCGCAGTCTTGTTGACAAGTGCCTGTGGAACCGACGACCCGAACAAAAAGGGCAATAATAATGTGGATGCAGACGCGGGTCTGGATCTCTCGGATGACCTCAGCCCCCAGACATGCGCCAATACCGTGCTTGATGGCGACGAGACCGACATCGATTGCGGCGGATCGTGTGGCCCGTGCGGATTGGGAAATGATTGCGCGCTGCCCGCCGATTGCGAAATCGGCGCCTGCACCGACAGCATCTGCGTGTTGCCCGTGGGCAGCACGTGTACCGACTCTGCGGAGTGTTCCGACGAACGCTGTGAGGCCGTTGGCGATCAGATGATCTGCACGACGGCATGCACCGACACCTGCCCTGGCCAGAATTTGGCTTGTTTTGAAGATCGCTGCGTTCCCGACACTTACTGCGTTGATCCCGACCAGGACGGACTTGGCGAAGGCCCCGGCTGCACTGGAACTCCATGCGATTTATGCGACGAAGACGCCACATGCTCACAGCAAGTCGACCTCTTTGTATGCACCTGCAACGACGGCTTCGAGGGCGACGGTAACACCTGCGCCGACATCGACGAATGCGATGCCGGTACCGACAATTGTGCGGACAACGCGACCTGCACCAACACGGTGGGCAGCTTCACCTGCGAGTGCATCTCTGGCTTTGGTGGTGACGGAACGACCTGTGACGACATCAACGAGTGTGACACAGGCACCAACAATTGCGCGGCAAACGCCACATGCACCAACGTCGTTGGGACGTTCCTATGCGATTGTAACCTGGGATTCACCGGTTCGGGCGTGACCTGCGTCGACGTCGATGAGTGCGCCACCGGCGCCGATAATTGTGGAGCAAATTCAATCTGCTCCAATACCGATGCATCGTTTGAATGCACCTGCGCCGCTGGATATGCCGGCGACGGCATCACCTGTGCCGATATCAACGAATGCGCCGATGGCACAGACAATTGCGCCGCCAACGCCGCGTGCAATAACACTCCGGGCTCGTTCACATGTGGATGCCCTGCCGGCTATTCGGGCGACGGCGTGACGTGCACGGACATCAACGAATGCACCACCAACGCCGACAACTGCAGCGCCAACGCCAGCTGCACCAATACCGTC
>JBFFMO010001187.1:0-1808 GCA_041554035.1 Allomicrovenator sp.
AGGCCTGCTCAATCAAGAGCGTCACACGGACGTCGTCTGAGATGTCGAAATTATCCCTCAACGTTCGCGAGTACGCTTCAGCAAGTCCGGCCCAGCCGTTGGTCTGTGCGGCGATCCGCTCAAGCGCCTGACGAACGGAATCGTCTGCTGGCGTCAGCGCAAACACGTGACCGTACGCGATCGCGGCGGCGCCGATATCGTTTTGTTGATCCTCTTGAATCGTCGCGATTTCCCTTAGGAACGCGGCCTTGGTGGTCGGCTCGTCTGCCGAATCGGCGGCGACATCGAGTGCACGTAAGAGCCCCTCGATATTGCCTTGTTTCCGATAGATGGGCTCCAACAACGCGGCGACATCGGCGCGAACGACCTCGTTTTCAACCAGTCGTTCCAGCAGAAGAACGGCGTCGTGATTCTCGGAATCAATCTCAAGAATCTCGCGTGCATAGTCGACGGCTTGCATCGGTGTGTGCAGGTGGTTCGCCGAGAGTTCACCGAGTTCAAGCCGCAATGCGACCTGAGCTTCAGGGTTGGCAAAACTGAGTTGCCCCACCAAGAGCTGGCTCAGGTCATCCCAGCGTTCTTGTGCCCGATAGAGTCGGTTCAAGCTGGAAAGAGCCTCGGCATCGTCAGGTGAAATATTCAGAATTCGGACGTAGGTGTCCGTCGCTGAAATTTCGTCTTCGAGCAACTGATCTTGCACCCGTGCGATTCGGTGAAGGATCTGGACCGCATCGCCGTCCATCGCAAACGCAGAATAACGGGCTTCAAGCAGTTCAACGAGGTCGAACCACCGTTCCTGTTCTCCCAGAATCCGCTCGATATCGTCATACGATTCACTGTGACGATCATCGAGAAGAAGCGCCTCGCGAAGGTGTCGTTCTGCGGCTTCGACGTCCGACAAGTGGTCATGCTGAAGCTGAGCCAGCCTCAAATGCAAATCGAGCGTGGTGCTGGGGTCCTGAGACTCCAAAAGCGCAAGATTATAGGTCTCCGCGAGCAACGACCAGTCGCTGTCCCGTACCACGAGTTCCAGCAATTCGTTGCGCAGGCCGGTGTTGTCGAGGTCGAGCAGCCATGCTCTTGAGAAGCCCTTTCGTGCGGCTGGGAAGTCTTCCAAGCCGTCGCGATAAACGAGTGCAATCTCGTGCGCGTACGTGGCTTGAACCTCGGGATCCAGAGACCGATCGAGCAGCCGCTCGTAGAGCGCGACAAGCTTTTCCCACTGATGGGAATGGGCGAAATGAGGAATCAGGTCTTCGGCGACCGAATCGAGCAAGCCCTCGTCTTGACTCAATGCCTCCAACGCCTGGATGGCATCGGGTTGGCCCGGCGTGCGGTTCAGCACACTTCGATACATGGCCAGGGCGTCTTCGCTGGCGAAGAGTTCTGTGGCCAGTACGTGGGCGAGTCGCAATTCAATGCGGTCTCGGTCCGCGTCCGAGTCAGCTGAAGCGAGTTTTGTGCGCAAGATGTCGCACAAATCGTCCCATTGCGATTCTTGTTGGTAGAGCCGCTCAAGTTCGTTGATGGCAAAGACGTGACTCGGATCGGCCGTCAACACCTGATTCAAGGTCTGAATCGCGCCAGGTACGTCGTTGAGGTGGTTTTCCCTCAAAGTCGCCAATTTCAGCCACGAGGCAACCTGAACGTCGGGGTTGAGGATGGTCGAAGCCTTCCTCTCAAGAATATCTGCGACATCGATCCAGCGTTCGGCTCGCTCGTGCAGACGCTCCAACGCATCCAAGGCGTCGGTGGCATCGGGTTCAAGTTCAGCAAGTTCAATCCAAGCCTCGAGCGATTCCTCGGGG
>JBFFMO010001188.1:0-1804 GCA_041554035.1 Allomicrovenator sp.
CCTAAGTTGATTGCGGAATGGGACGCTCTTCAATGGAGTGACCCGGACCGAAAGATCGAAGACGAGCGCTTCGATAACCATTGCTCAGACGCTGCGCTTTACTCCTATCGCGAGTCACGACACTACCGAGCGAAGCCGCCGCCGCCGAAGGACACACGAAGCAAGGCCGAGATTGAGGCTGAGGCGTACAAGCGAAAGCTCGAGTCGGTCGTAAAAAAGAAGACTGCGAGCCCGTACGACCCGAGGTATATCTAGAGCAGAGTCTCTGCTTTTTTTAGGCAGTCGTGACACACTGAATCGCCAGTATTTAGCGACACGTACTCTGCGACACATTGGTTGCAGTGTTGGCATTTTTCTGCTTCGAGTCTCGAAAAAACAAACGCTTCGCAATCTTCGCCATAGTGTGAACGTGTTTCGTTGTAGATTCCGACACGACATGCAGACGGTACCGGAGCAGTGCACAGCCCTTTTGTGCTTTCTGCCTCTTCGAGCTCAAACCAAACGCACTCGCCGCACGTATTTTTCATCGCAACACAATACCACAGACGCACCTGTCACCAAAAGCGGGGTGCCTGAGATTTTCTGGGGCAATGCGCCAGTCGGTGAGAATCGGTTGCGTTGAGGCTTGGAAAACCTGGTATCTGTGTGGCCACTTCCCCTCGCTGCCATCGCAACCACATCCTACCTGCCGAGCCCGAGACTATATGCAAGCACGTGCCAAAACCTGTCAAGTGGGTATTTTTTACCCAGGGCTAAGTGGTTGAATTTGCAAGATTCTGAAATTTGTAGTTGCATTTTGTAAGAGGAGTGGGTAAAAAATACCCATGGTGGGTAAAAAATACCCACCCCTCATCAAAAGGCGTCCAGATGGCCTGGTACACCGCCGACAAGGCAGAGGTTGCCCACAAACTCACGGCGGCATCGGACACGTGTAAAGAGGGTCTGTCGGACCAACACGAGCGCATGCGTGCGTATGTCCGCGCGTTCGAGGATGGCCAAAACGTAGAGACCGAAGAGACCTCGAGTGAGATAGCATCGTTCATTGACCTCACGATTGGCGGAGCACGCTCGAAGTACAACATCATCCAATCATTGTGCTCTGCGGCACACAACCGAATTGCTGAAATACGCCCAGGTGTAGAATGCGTAACAGTGGGCGGCACTATCGAGCGCAAGCACCGCGCAAAAATGATGAATGACATCATTCGCGGTCTTTTCGCGCAAACGCGCCTGCACGCAAAAATGCAGAAGGCGTTTTTGCATGGGGTCGTTCAAGATGTTGGCATTGTGGCGGTATCAGAACAGCGAGGACAGCCGCATGTTGAGGTTGTAGATCCAACAGAGATTCGTTTCGATAAGCACGAAGCCAAAAACGACATTCCGGCGTCGATGCTTCGCAGAAAGCTCGTTGACAGAGCTGTTCTGAAGTCGTTGTACGAGAAACACGCAAAAGCAATTGATGAAATGCCCCCGCATCTAGATCTCGCTCAAGAAGCGACGGAGATCAAAGACAACATCGAGGTCATTGAGGGCTACAGGCTTGCAACTGCGGAAGGTGAGCAAGACGGTCGGCATGTCGTCGTTGCTGGCGACCTCGTGTTGTGTGACGAGATCTACACCAAGTGCCGCTACCCGTATGTGTTCATACGATTTTCGCCGCGTGTGACGTCTTCTGTTTATGGTTTTGGCGTTGCAAACATTTTGTACTCGCTACAGTGCACCATCAACGCGCTGATTGACACTATTGAAGCCGACATGAAGAACACGGGGCCCATGCTCGTGATCTATGACGATTCCGAGGTTA
>JBFFMO010001189.1:0-1801 GCA_041554035.1 Allomicrovenator sp.
CCGGTCCAAAGGGCTCAAAGTCGCATCCATGGTCCGGCCCAAGCTTCATCGACGAGGGTTCGCCACCGTCTGGAGAGACCGAGTAGAGTTCCATTAAGCGTGATGCCATGCCCTGACGATGATGGGTGCGAAAGACCACCATTCCGTCGGGAGTCCAACCCGTCGTCGCGCTGATCGCGCCAAGAAAGGTCACCTGGGTCGAGGGGCCGCCATGCGAAGGCATGACGTAGATCTCTGTCGTTCCGTCTTCGGTGCCGGTGAAGGCGATCAGCGATCCGTCAGGCGAAAAGAAAGGTCGGCTTGTTTCGCCAAGTCCGCTGGTGAGGCGACGTGCCACTCCACCGGTGCGAGGAACGGCCCAAAGGTCGTCCTCACTGACAAATACGATGCGATCTTCATGAATGGTTGGGAAACGGAAATAGCCCGTCATTTTGACTCCGCGCGGATGAGACAAGTACCGCGGAAGGCTGTGCTACTTTATGCCTTCATGCCGCGTCAACCGAGCCGTGTGTTTGATTGTCGGAACTTGGCTGGAATAATCTGAATCGGTGTTGAGCTTATGGCATCAATAAGACGGAGCCCAATTGATCAATCTGCGCAAAATAAGAAACCTCTTCCTACTGCTGACGCTCGTCGTCGTGCTGGTGGTCGCGGTTGTCTTGTCCCGCGCAAGATTATTTCAGGTGTCATCTTGTTGCTCCGAAGGCCGCGCTTGCGAGGGGCTCGATAGTGCCGCCGCCGAGGTCGCTTTTTCTGCGCCATTATTGGCGTCTGGTCTTATCGCCGTACTAAAGGCAGATGAGATCCAACAAAGACTTGGGTTGGGACTTTCTGTCTTGAACCTCAGGACCGTTCACACCGCTCAACAAAAACGTGTGTGGCGTTACGCTCCCAAAACTTCGCCACCGGGCTTTCTGGCCTAACAAAAAAAGCTAGAAAGTAACCGGTACGAAATTTTGGAGAGAAACATGATTCCGCAGAACAAAAAACTTCTTGTGTTAGCCGCCGTCCTTGCATCCGCCTCGGGCCTCGATATGGACGAAAAGAGTGGAGAAATCTCGCTCAAAGCGGGTTTCCCAACTCACGCGAATGTGACGACTGAAGGTCACCTTTTGACCTCTCAGGCCTTCCGGATCGAGATCGAAAAGGTCGGTATTTCGTCAGACAGTGTGGACCTTCGTCCACGCAATGATTCCGATTTGGAGCGCCTGATCGACCAGATTGACGGGCGGTCCCCCGACATCAGCATCGTGCCTCACCAGACCGAACTCGTCATGAAAGACGTCCTGGTCAGCGGCCGTATCTTCGACGAGACCTCGTTGGGACGGCTGCCCGCAGAAGGACTTGGCATTTCGGGCAAGATACCTATCGACGTCGTGGTTCGACGTGGCAACACGACCAACCCACTCGACGTGAACTTCGTGATTCCTACACACTTCTTCGACGGTGTTGATTGGAGCGCGTGAGGCCTTTCCGGGGCCTCCCAACCCGTGTAGTCTTTGACTCATGGGACACCGTGCAAATTATGTGATTCGGAAGAACGGGCGAATCTCTCTCTTTTACGCACAGTGGGGCGGACTCACCGTACCGGAAGACATCTTCTGGGGGCCCGAAACCGCCGACAAATTCATCAGAAAACAGAAGATGGTCAATCCGCTGCATTGGCTTGACGACGTGTGGGGAGAAGGTGGTGTCGCGCTGAATTGGGACGACAAGTCCGTCACCTTATTCGGCGGCGAAATCATCATCTATGAACCCTATCGAACTACGTTTCTGAAATTGATGCGCGCACTCTGGGCGC
>JBFFMO010001190.1:0-1801 GCA_041554035.1 Allomicrovenator sp.
ATGAGGCCAAGTCGGCATCGATGGCGTCGACCTCATGAACCACGGCGTAGTCGCGTACGCGTCGTAGAAGTCGATTGGCGATACGCGGGGTGCCACGGCTGCGTCGGGCGATTTCCGCGGCGCCTTCGTGGGTCACGGGCAGGTCCAGAATTCGTGCTGAGCGTTCAACGATCGAGGTCAAAGCATCGACGTCGTAGTAATCTAGGCGAGCCACAAGGCCGAACCTGTCTCTTAATGGTGCCGAGACCAGCCCTGCGCGTGTCGTGGCGCCCACAAGTGTGAAACGCGGCAGGTTGAGCTTCATGCTTCGTGCGCTCGAGCCCTCACCGATGATGATATCGAAGTAGAAGTCTTCCATCGCTGGGTAGAGGTTTTCTTCGACCACGGTCGCTAGGCGATGACACTCGTCGATGAAAAGGACGTCTCCTTCTTCCAGACCGCTCAGGATGCCGGCGAGGTCGCCTTTGCGCTCAAGGGCGGGGCCGCTGGTCATGTGGAGGTTCACGCCCAGTTCGCGCGCAATAATCAAACCCAGGGTCGTCTTACCCAGACCGGGTGGGCCGCTAAAAAGGATATGGTCGAGCGCTGCCTTTCGTTTTTGGGCCGAGCGCACCATGACGCCAAGGTTTTCGCGCAGGGATTCCTGCCCCACGAAATCTCGGAATCCCAACGGACGCAGAGACGTCTCGAATTGGTCCTCGTCATCGTTGATCTGGGTGCGTTCTATGTTCGGGTCACGTGGCATCAATCAGCTCAGGAGCTTTAGGGCTTGGCGCAGGAGAGCTTCAATACTGATCAAATCTTCAGGTATTGGCAACATGTTCGCGATAACGTCGTCGATCGCGGCCGGTTTGTACCCAAGGTTCAAAAGGGCGGAACGAAGATCGTCTTCGACCGTGGGTGGCGCGGAGGCAAGACGTTTGCCCTGCACGTCGGTGGTTAAAAGGATGCCTTCCACGGAAGACTTGAGCTCAAGTAATAATCGCTGAGCGGTCTTTTTCCCAACGCCTGAAACCTTGGTGAGGCGAACCAGGTCATCGGTTTGAACCGCGCGAACCAGCTGCTCGACACTCAGGTCCGACAAGACCGCGATGCCCAATTTGGGGCCGATGCCAGAAACGGCGATCATCTTAAGAAACATCTCTTTTTCGAGATCGGTCGCAAAACCAAAGAGCAGGATGGCGTCTTCGCGAACCACGGTGTGAACCGTGAGTTCAGTCAGCCCAGCCTCGGTCTGTTTTGCCCGGGCGGAGGTGCCGATCGGGGTATGGACCAGATATCCGACGCCATGAACGTCGAGGATAAGATGGTCAAGCGCTTCGAAAGCGACGTTTCCGGTGAGTCTGGCAATCATTTTGACCCCTGAAGCCGGTTTAAGAACGCGGCAGCGTTCATCTGGCAAATCGCGAGCGCCAGAGCGTCTCCGGCGTCTTCTGAAATGGACCCCTCGATCCGCAAATGTGTCTTAACCATCATGGTGACTGTTTCCTTGCTGGCTCGCCCCTTACCGGTGACGGCCTTCTTGACTTCGGTGGGCGCAAACTCGGAGAGGCTTAGTCCATGATGTTTTGCAGCAAGAAGGGCCACGCCACGAGCTTGACCGAGCTTGATCGTCGACAGCACGTTTTTGGCGACAAAGATCGATTCGATCGCGCCACTTTCACACGGGTATTCTTCCAGAATGGTCACCAATCCGCGGTAAATCAGGTCGAGTCGATCGGCAAAGTCGTCGCCCTCGGTGGCGTTGATTCTGCCGCTCGCGACATGACGAAGTCGTTGACCGCTGCGTTCTATGATCCCG
>JBFFMO010001191.1:0-1800 GCA_041554035.1 Allomicrovenator sp.
AGCCCCAACGCGTTAGTCGCGCTGGAGCGTCCGGACTATCTTTCGAAGTCGTTCATGTCGAAGTGACCGTAGAGTGACGCTGGTTTGTCTTCGAGTTCAAGACGGGGGGCTTCAATCCACATGCGTTCCAGATCGTAGTCGTTGCGCAGCGGGCCGTTGAAGATGTGAAGAATCGCATCCCCAAAGTCGATGAGTGCCCAGTGCCCCTGATCGACGCCTTCGCGTCCATACGATGCAACTCCGGTCTCTTCCTTGAGTTTCCCTTCGACATATTTTGCGAGCGCTTGAACTTGTCGTTCAGAGCTCGCCGTCGTCACAATGACGAAATCGGTATAGGAAACCCGACCGCGTAGATCGATGACCACGGTGTTCAAGGCCTTAAGGTCCCAGGTCAATTCGGCGATCCGTCGTGCAAGCACTTCGGTGTCGAAATCCTGGTTGTCTTGTTCGGCCGGTGTGGCTTTGGCTTTCATTCGTCCTCTTGTCAGTTTCGGACCTGTCCATCGCCTAAAACGATGAACTTAGTCGTTGTGAGTTCTTCGATACCCATAGGACCGTAAGCATGCAAGCGCGTCGTGCTAATTCCGATCTCGGCACCCAAGCCAAGCTGATTGCCGTCGGCGAATCGCGTCGAAGCATTGATGACGACACACGAGCTGTCAACGCCGTCGATAAATGCCTGTGCTTGCGCATGATTGTTGGTGATGAGGGCTTCCGTATGTCTCGATCCGTAGATGCCGATATGCTCGATTGCGGCCTCTAAATCAGCCACAACCATGACCGAAATTTCGAGTGCCAGAAATTCGCGGGCGTAATGCTCCGATGTCGCAGGTTCGTAGCAGGATTCTAAAACTCCGGCTGCTTTTGCCTCGGCCTGTGAGATATCGTCCAAGTACATGTGGACTCCGACTTCGGCAAGTCGGCTCAGAACGCGGCCCAGATGCGGTTGGACGGCGTTTTCCAAGACCAGCAACGACTCTGCGGTATTGCATACCGTGGGCCGATGCGTCTTCGAGTTGATCACAATATCATCGACCATCTTGGGTGGGGCGCTTCCATCGACCACCACGTGGCAAACGCCTTCATCATGTTTAATCACGGGAATTCGCGAATGCAGACTGACAAAGCCGATAAGCGATTTTCCACCGCGAGGGATGATCACATCGATGTACTGGTCGAGCTTGAGCATTTCACCCACCGCTTCGCGGTCGGGGGAGCTCACAAATCCGATGGCATCGTGCGCGCGTGGGTCCAAGTCCGATTTCTTGAGGCCGTCACGAAGCGCGTCGTACACCGCTTGATTCGAGCGCTGGGCATCGCTGCCCCCGCGCAACATCACCCCGTTTCCACTCTTGAGGCAGAGCGCTGCCGCGTCGCTGGTGACGTTTGGGCGGGCTTCGTAAATGATGCCGACCACGCCGAGCGGAATGCGTTGCCGTCCGACCTGAAGTCCATTGGGGCGCCGAACCATGCGTTCCACGCGCCCAATCGGGTCCTCCAGATGACACACTTCCTCGATCGCGCACGCCATCGATTCGATTCGCTCCGGTGTCAGTCGCAAGCGATCGACAAAAGCGGGGTCACGCTCTGAGGACTGCACATCGATAAGATTGGCTGCCAGAATGGGCTCTTGATGGTCTCGTACGGCCTTGGCCATTTCCACGAGCGCCGAGTTTTTGACGGAGGTTGAAGCGCGGGCAAGCCATCTGGCGCTCTGTCGGACTTGAAATGCAATCTGCTCAAGTTCGTTCATAGTGTCTCTATAAGTGAAGGGAATTCAGCCGGTGTGAATGTCTGTCA
>JBFFMO010001192.1:0-1800 GCA_041554035.1 Allomicrovenator sp.
ATGTGGTTTCGCATTGGGACGAAAAGTCCGGCAGCTTTTTACGCTCCGAACTGCCCAAGGTTTATCATGTGAATCTGGTGTATCGAGTTCGGCAAGAAGGCACGAACGAGAGCTTCCTGCGCCGTGCCCGAATCGTGTTGAATCGCGAGCAAATCCTGCGAATCGAGCACGTCGGGTAGGCACAAGCTTTCAAAGAAACTCGGGCAAATGCGTTCGAAGTTCGTCCGCACGCATCGCGGTGTAGTCTTTGTCCATTTCGACCGTGATCAGGTCGCGGAGCGGGGCGCCAAAATGGTCCCGAAGCAGTCCCAGGAATTTGGGACCGGCCACAACGACGAGGCGATCAAACGAGTGGTCCTGCCGCTCGTTCTCGAGCCGTTCCGCCAGTCGTTTTGCAAAACGAATCTGCTCTTCCTCTTGGGGCTCGATCTCGGAGGTCATGGCGTGTTTCGCAGTTCCGCCGCCTTCACGGCTTCGGCCCGGACTATCACTCTTCATGTCGTGATCTTTCGCGCGGCCACCTGGATTGTCGAAAGTCTCAATCTCAGCCAATGCTGCGGTCGGCGAGTGCGCGCTGTAGAGCTTTGCCTTTCCACCATTCGCTGTCAAAACTAAGATACTCATATGCCCCTCCTCTACGGTCTGGTTTGTTGAACGGCGCTGGCGTTCAAATAATCGTCCGTCGCCAAAATCACGGTATTCTCACTATACAACACGTGTCAACCACGCCTGAACCACCGCAAAGACTTGGCATCCCACATCACTCGTGCCACAATCCCGCGAAGCCTCGCCCCCGCGTCCGCGTGATGGAGACACGAAGTGTCCAAATGGCCCAAAAATTGGAAGGATTTGCCCCTCGCTGTGATTGACGTCGAGACCACCGGTCTTGATGCGACGGTCGACCGCGTGTTGGAAATTGCCATCATCCGTTTTGAAGGCGGGCAGGTTGTTGAGCGTTACGGCCAACTTGTGAATCCTGGCATTCCAATTCCTGCAGATTCCACTCGGATCACGGGTATCAAGGACGAGGACGTCAAGGATCAGCCCCGATTCGAAGACATCGCGGATGAAGTGCAACGTCGTTTGCTCGACGTCGGGTTGGTTGCCTATAACCTTCCCTTTGACCGCGGCTTCATCAAAGCTGAACTCGAACGACTCGACCTGTCGTGGCCATCTGATGCTCCCACGCTTGATCCACTGATCTTTGCTCGCCAGTTCTTTCGCAACGCCCCCCGAAAAAACCTGGGCGCGATTTCAAAATTACTTGGCATTCCCCTTGAGGAAGCCCATCGTGCTGTCCATGATGCCGAGGTCGCCGGAAAGGTGCTCTTCGCATTTGAAGACCGCCTGCCCGAAGATCTCGACCAGTTGCTGATGCTTCAAGCCCAATGGGAACAAGCTCAAGCGTCTGAAATGTCGAGCTGGCGCGGATTCGAGATGTCGTCACTTGGCGGCTCTTTGGATGCTGCCATCGGGCTTGGTCCAGCTTATGTTTACGGTGATGAAGCCGACCCCTTACGGGCACTCTATATGACCGTGCCCGAGGCGCCCCCACAGTCCTGATTCTCACTTGGAAGGAACTCCAACGATGCATGCAGAATCCCCCTCGGCGATGAAAAAAGCTTTCGGTACTCTCAGTGAGCTCGCCGCTTTTTTGTTAGCCGGTACCTTCCTCGCGCTCATTTGGGCAAACGTTGACCACGCGGGCTACGAAGCCTTCATTGAACACCCACTGTTCTACAGTACGTTCTTGAGTCATCAGCCCGACCATGCTGTGAGTTTTCACTTCCTGGTCAACGA
>JBFFMO010001193.1:0-1798 GCA_041554035.1 Allomicrovenator sp.
GTTGAAAGCTTGATTCGATGATTCGGGCCGGTTCTTTAGAATCTTCCATGTTCCATTTGGATCACAAAACCGGTTGCTCGTCACCTACTTTTGCGACAGCCTCAGGATGTCCGCGCACCCGGAGCACGAATCGCAATGCGGGCAGGATGCCCGCGCACCAAGTCACAAGCAGCCTGCGTACCAAGCGCCCCTTGCCGCGCTTCGTGGCGGCTCGTACTATCCATTCCAATTCAAGATGGAGCCAACGATGCGCAAACCGCTAAATCTGATGGGCTGGGTGAACGAAAACCGTCACCTGCTTAAGCCGCCGGTCGGCAACAAGAAAATCTGGGAAGACACCGACTTTGATGTGTTCATCGTCGGCGGGCCAAACTCCCGTAAAGATTACCATATCGATGCAAACGAGGAGTTCTTCTACATGATCGAGGGCGACATGTTGCTCAAGATCGTCGAGGACGGTGAGCACAAAGATATCGTCATCAAAGAAGGCGAAATTTTCCTGCTTCCGCCCTACGTTCCCCATTCGCCTCAGCGTTTTGCAGACACGGTCGGTTTGGTCGTCGAGTACAAACGCCCCGAAGGCACGCAAGACGGCTTGCGCTGGTATTGTGACGGGTGTGGAGAAGTCCTTCACGAAGAGTTTTTCCAGCTCCACGATATCGTTGGGGATTTGAAAGCCGCCATCATCGCGTTCAAAGAGAACGACGACCTGCGCACCTGCAAAAAGTGCGGCCACTACCTTGAGCTGTGAGACTTAGGTGAAAATCGATATTCACGCACATATCCTGCCTGCGGGCTGGGACGACCTCAAAGAAAAATACGGCTACGGCGGGTGGCTACAGCTTGAAGTTAAGGACGGCTGCGGCCGCATGATGAAAGAAGGTGAGCTCTTTCGTGTCGTCGATCCAAACCTGTGGGATCCCGACACACGACTAGCGGAATGTGCGGCCACCCGAGTGGACGTGCAGGTGCTGTCGACTGTTCCCGTGATGTTCAGCTATTGGGCCGAACCCGAAGACACACTCGATTTATCGCGTTTTTTAAATGACCACATGATCAGCGTCGTGGAGCGTTATCCGAAACGGTTTATCGGCCTTGGGACGGTTCCGATGCAGGCGCCAGAACTGGCTGCCAAAGAGCTTGAACGCTGCATGAAGCTTGGGCTTCGTGGCATCGAGATCGGCACCCACGTCAATAATATCAATCTGGATGACCGCAAATTTGACCCGATCTGGGAGACCGCACAAAAACTCGGAGCCGCCGTATTTGTGCATCCCTGGGACATGATGGGTCAGGCCCAACTTCAAAATTACTGGATGCCTTGGCTTGTGAGCATGCCGGCCGAGACCTCGCGCGCGATGTGTTCATTGATGATGGGTGGCGTGTTGGAGAGATTTCCGGGCGTAAAATTCTGTTTTGCTCATGGCGGTGGATCGTTCCCCGCGACGCTCGGGCGCATCAATCACGGCTTTGAAGTTCGTCCCGATCTTTGCCAGATCGAAACCTCGACTCCGCCCAGTGAATTTGTGCATCACGTCTATTTTGACTCGTTGGTCCACGACCCCGGCACCCTGAAATTCCTGATGGAAGTGGTAGGTTATCAACGCATTGCACTTGGGACGGATTATCCATTCCCACTCGGCGAACATCATCCAGGTCTGATGATCGAACAACAAAAGCTCTTGGCCCCGGTGAAAGAGCGCATGCTTAGTGGTACTGCGCTGGAATGGCTTGGTCTGGAACGCGCTCAATTCGAAACGCCCGAAAGCCGGGCACATTCGAACTCGTTGGTGGAGCA
>JBFFMO010001194.1:0-1795 GCA_041554035.1 Allomicrovenator sp.
CTCGACGGCTTTGGACACCTCAAACACTTGGAGTTGGATGACGACGTCGAGACGTTCGACGAGGCGAGCGTCCAGAAGATCGTGGAGATGCGCGCCGCGGGACATCGCGTCACCATTGGCTTCAGTCGGACGGCCCCCGACCGTCTGCTCAAGGCATACCCCGCTCTGGGGGAGCAGTGAGCGGTGAGCGGTGGTCGCTGTCTGAGACGAGCTCCAATGCAGTGTCGTCCCCATCCTCAAAAGTCGTGATTCTACTCAGATTTCCGTCCGATGCGATCCCACACTTCCGATATCGATAGTGACGTTTGCTCCCAAGACGTGCGGTTGTCTGCTATCGTCAGACATGTTCCTAAGCATCGAGAGTTCAAGATGAAGACTATTTGGTTGTGCGTGTTTCTCGTGACCACTGCTGTGGCGTGTTCGGGCAAAGAGATTGAGGTTAACACGCAGAGGGATACGTCCACGGACGTCGCGTCAGACCAAAATAATGCCGCCGACGCGAGCGTCGATCAGAACACCCAACCGGATTCGTCTGGCGACATGACGGCAGATGTTTCGGATATGCAAAACGAAGATCAGAGCGCCGATGCAGCAGATGCAGGAGAGCCCGTGGACCTGAGTTGCGGCGAGCACGCGGACTGCGGAAGGTGTGTGTTTCCAACCGCTCCAAAAACTATTGCGGAATGCTATTGCACCGCGTGCGACACCGCAGTGCTTCCTGTGGCGCTTTGCCAGGCCAATCAGGCCGAGTGGGAACGTGTCTGCGGAAACGACGACACATGGCAACCCAATTTTGGTTGTCCACAAGCACGATGCGTTGCTCCCAAGCCCACCGCCTGTATCAACGAAGTGTGTATCGACGCGTGCGCGCAGTCGAGCTGTCCCGCCTTGACCTGCCCGCTCAACGAACAAGTGACTCCGGCCGGCGAGTGTTGTGCACGCTGCAGCGGCCCAAACACATGCCAAGATGACTCAGAGTGTTCGATGTGTTCTTACGCGAACCTCACGACCCAGCCGAGCGAGTGTCAGTGCCCGTTGTGCCCCACCTACCCTACGACACAAACCGAGTGTCGGGAGCGTGCGGCCGGTTTTAACACGCATTGCGATGCCGATTTTCAAGCGACGTGTCCCGTTGCTTTTTGTCTGCCTGGAGCGCCCGCAAATTGTGCTGATTCAGGGTATTGCGAACAGAGTGCCTTCAGGTGCCAATCCGAAACCGATTGCGGGTATTGCCCGTTCTCGGTGGCGCCAAAAAACGCGTCTGAATGTGTTTGCCAAGGCTGCGGTACGGCGATGCCGACGGATGAATGCACCGCCATCACGGACCAAGTAAATACAGTATGTGCCGGCTTCGATTTCGATGCCTGCATTGCTCCGCCATGTGCGCGCCCACCTGCATTGACCTGCGACCTTGGCGGCCTCTGCGTTTCCGAGCTGTGATGCGGGCCATGAGCTATTTGTCGGGCTTTGGGAACCATTGCGCCTGAGCACTTCCCCAGTATTTTGAAAATCGCGCCACTGAGCCCTCATGCGTCGCAAAAACAGGCGCTTCCACGAACTCCGGCTGAACGTTGCTGAGCGTCGCAATCCAAGATTGGATCTCGGTATTGGGCGTCGCCTGAGTTATCACATGGACGTCGCCAGACGTGGAATCGGCGGCCAGTGAAGCGACCACATCTCGTAAAATCCCCTTAAAAACTCGCACGTTTGGGATGGATGAAAGTGCATCGGCAATGAACTGCAAACGCCGTCGTCGCCAGCCTTGCTCGTCGATGAACACCGGATCAAACACAAA
>JBFFMO010001195.1:0-1795 GCA_041554035.1 Allomicrovenator sp.
AGTCCCATCACCGTCGAAAAATCGACGACCGGGATATGTTCACCCACAAATCGAATCTCCCAGCCCTTATCGGTGGCGCGGACCTCGTCTTCGGCGACGATAAGCACGCGTTCGACATCCTTGGCCGGAACCGCAAATCGTTGACCGGCGACCACAAAGATCAACATGCTCGAAACCGCACTCAACACCGGGATCCACAGCTTGAAGGTCGTGCCCTGACCGGGTTCGCTGTCGACTTCGACGTTGCCCCCAAGTTCGGCGACTTCGCGTCGCACGATATCCATGCCCAGCCCGCGCCCACTCAGCTCGGTGACCGCGTCGCGCGTTGTAAATCCGGCCCTGAAAATCAGCGCCAGAGCATCACCAGAGCTTAGGCTCTCGGCCTCTTCCGCTGTGATGAATCCACGTTCGACGCCTCGGGCCTTGATCGCATCGACGTCCATGCCGTTGCCATCGTCACTTAGGGTGACCTGAATCGCGTCGCCTGCGTATTCGACCTCGAGGCGAATTTCGCCTTCTTCATCTTTGCCGGCTGCGCGCCGTTTTTCGGGGGATTCGATGCCGTGATCGACGGCGTTTCGCACCAGATGCAGCAAGGGATCGGAGAGTCCACCCAGGATCAATCGATCGACCTGAACGTCTCCAAACGCGTGCACAAAACGGACGCGTTTGCCCTGAGAATGCGCGATGTCGCGAATGGCGCGTGGGTAATGGCTCAAAACCTCAGCCACCGGCACATGGCGCATATGGCGAGTTTCGTCGTCGACCTGAACGGCCCTGGCTGACGCGTGGTGGAGTTCGTCGCGCAACCTCGACACGCTGACTTCATAATCCCGGTGCAGCTTCGTCAGGCGTGCGTGATGTGATTTGGGCAGATTCGGCGCGGCTTCTCGGGCAAATGCATCAAGGTATTCCGTGTGTTTTCGAAGCTCTCCCGTGCGGTATTCGATGCGTCGCGTCAAAAGCAGCATTTCGGCGGAGGCTTCGCTCAGTCGTTCAAGTCGCGCGAGGTCTACACGCAACGTGCTTGCGCTCTGGATTTTTAGCAGACCGGTGCTTGCTTCCTGCTGAGTAGGGCGCACTTCTGGGATAAACGGCGTGGGGGCTTCGCCGGAACCCGAACGCAGGGCGACGACCTGTTCGACAAAACCCGTGAGGTCGATCGGTCCCGAAAATGAGCCGGCAGTCTTGGTCAACAACGATCGGACCATGTCCAGACCCGTGAAGATCATGGCAAAAATCTGGGGCTCGACCTTGAACCCGAGGCCTTCGGCATCAAGGAGCAAATGTTCGGTGAAATGCGCCACAAGGTTGATGTCGGCAAAGCCCAGCATGCGGGCTTCGCCCTTGAGGGTATGCGCTTCGCGCAGCAAGGTCTGGCGAGACTCGGCCGCATCGGGCTCGTGTTCGAGCTCAACAAGGAGCGAGTTCATTTTTTCGACGCGATCAAGGGCGACCGATCGAAATTTCTCGATGAGACCGGAGACACTCATCGGCTTAGGTGTCCTCGGAGCTGGAGCTGGTGATGTCTTTTTCTAGGTCATCAAGCTGCTCATCGAACGACTTCTTCTTGGACTGTTCGGTCCGAAAGGTCTCTGAAATCTGCGCAAGCTGCGCCTCTTCGGCATCCGAGAGCCCTGATAGCTCCAGGGTGGGCTGGTCGTCTCGCCGCCGTGTCATCGCGAACGCTGGCGTTCTGGATTCTTCGCGTTTTGAAGCACGATGTTCTCCAGATAGCGCTGCTGTGGCTTCATCGAGCGGTACGACGGTTGTGGGCGGGTCGGCGTCGACTGCC
>JBFFMO010001196.1:0-1792 GCA_041554035.1 Allomicrovenator sp.
GAACTTCCCAGGGAGCGTCAGGGTTAGACGTCGTGGCGGATCAAACCATGAGCGCGGCTTTTCCTGAGGCCATTCGGCCGCCAATTTGGTCATGCGCTGTACATCGAGAGGGCTTTCTTTCAGAGGATAGATGTACCACGGGCCGTGGGTGATTCATTCCCGGAACGATTCGATGAAATTTACTCGACTTCGTTCATGAGCTCTTCGAGCGTTTTGACTCGACCGGGTTTCTCGTCTGGTGTGGGCGCGACTTCGGCGGGTTCTGCGGTTTCGGCCCCGTCGACTTCGTTCATGAGCTCTTCGAGAGTTTTAACCCGCGCAGGCTCGCCGTCTCCTTCTTCCTCAGCATCGTCCTCAGCAACTTCGCCCATGAGTTCTTCAAGCGTCTTCACGCCTTCAGGCGCCTCGACCGGAGCGACCTCATCAGGTTTTTCGACCTTCGGTTCCGTGGACGGTGTTTCTGGCGCGGTCTTTTCAGGCCAGGGCACGTAGAACGAACCGCCTCGTGAAAAGCTAACCAATCCCAACGAGATGCTGGGCACGTACGTGATGAGGAGCAGACAAATCGCCATCAAAGCCACAAATGGCGCGACGGCTCGGACCATTTCGCCGATGCCCTTTTTAAAGAGCGATGAGGCCACAAAGAGGTTCAATCCAATCGGCGGAGTCAGGTAGCCGATTTCTAGATTCACGATGAAAATAATCGCCATATGCAGCGGGTGGATTCCCAGGCCAAACGCGATCGGAGCCAGCAATGGCACCAGAATCAGGATGGCCGAAAGGATGTCCATGAAGAACCCCACGATGATCAACAAGATGTTGACGATGATGAGGAACGTGAACACGTTGAGGTCCAACGAGAGGATCCACTCGACGGCGGATTCTGGGATCTTGGCGCGATCCAGGTAGAGGTTAAACCCGAGCGCGAGCGCCATGATGATGAGCAGGCTGCCCATGAGGATCGCGGATTCCGAGAAAATTCGCGGGACGTCTTTGAGCTTGATGCTGCGGTGGATGAAAAACTCAACCAGCGCCGCGTAAACCACGGCCACGGCCGCCGCCTGAGTTGGCGTG
This sequence comes from Allomicrovenator sp., assembly GCA_041554035.1. Taxonomy (GTDB): domain Bacteria; phylum Myxococcota_A; class Bradymonadia; order Bradymonadales; family Bradymonadaceae; genus JBFFMO01. The sequence continues at coordinate 1,075 of JBFFMO010001196.1, forward strand.
AAGATGCCCGAATAGATGCCGCCCAAAATGATGATGGGAAGATTCAGAGCCCAGAATCCGTCGACGAAGGTCCTGCCGACTTTCTTGATATCGAAGGGTGTCGTTTGCACTTTGTGCAGGATGCCGGTTTTCAGCGACCAACCCGCCAGGGCGAGTCCGATCAACAAGCCCGGCCCAAGGCCAGCGATGAAAAGGTCTTTGACGCCGGCGTCGCCACCGCCCGTGGTCGCGAGCGCGTAACCAAACGGGTCTTTCAACCCGGTAGGGTCGACAATCGCGTACACGATCATGGGGATGCTTGGAGGGATCAGAATTCCGAGGCTTCCGCCCGAGGTCACAAGGCCAGCGCTGAATTTGTCGGGGTAGCCGGCGTTGACGAGGGCCGGGTACATGATGCTTCCGATCGCGATCACGGTAACGGGCGATGAACCCGAAATAGCGGCAAAAAACACGCACGCAAAAACGGCCGAAATCGCGAGTCCACCAGGCAGCCAACCGAACATCGATTCGGCAAAGGCAATCAAACGTTTGGCGATATCGCCTTCGGTCATGATGGCGCCGGACATCACAAAAAATGGGATGGCGAGCAAGACGGGTTGGTCAGCCAAACCGCGTGTTTGTTCGATAATCGCGGTGAGCAGTCTGAATTCCGCAAAGATTCCGCCGAAGAAGAGCAGGTAGGCCGAAATCGACCCGATGAGCACGTAGAGCGGAACCC
>JBFFMO010001197.1:0-1792 GCA_041554035.1 Allomicrovenator sp.
ATGCCGATCGATTTTTTAGATAGGTCGGGGTCCTCAAGTCGTCGGAATACTTCGTTTACAACGTGTAAAGCCTCGGCCCGATTTGTTCTGGAACCACCGCGATCATAAAACCCTTCTGTGACCTCGACCCATTTTAGACCGAGCAGGGGGGAGTCGTGATGCGGGGACGGAAAAACGTGGAGACGGTTTTCGTAATAATGGTGATTTGAAAACGCGATCAAGGTCTCGTGGCGACTTCGATAATGCCAGTTCAGCGTCATCTGCGGCACGCCGCGCACAACCGCTTGGTCCAGGATCGACTCGAGTTCTACGACATCGTCGTCGTCGATATCTTCTTCGTTATCCGTGCTCGCAAAAAACGAGGTGGGCGGCAATTGTTTGCTGTCGCCGACGATGATCGCCTGGTTACCGCGGGCAATCGCGCCGATCGCGTCCCATGGCGGAATCTGGCTGGCCTCGTCGAAGATCACCAAATCAAAGAGCGAGAGGTTTGGGTCCAAAAATCTGGCGACAGAAAGAGGCGACATCAACACGCATGGCTTTAGGCGCAGCAACACGTTTGGCACTTCGGCAAAAAGCTTTCTGGGGGATTTATGGCTTCGCTGTTTCTTGAATTCTTTGCGAAGTATTTCCATCTCTCCCGGAGCGCCAAAATCAGGCAGCCGTGCCGCCAGTCGTGCTTGGATTTCCTGACGCGCAATATCTTTGGCCTGCGTGTCGATCTCCGAAAAACGCTGGATAATACGGTCATGTTGGTAACCCCGAAATTGCCGCAAATCATGATCTTGCGACGACTTCATGTCCCAATAATTTTCTCGCAGAGCGCGTTCGTAGGCGCCAAGCAGCGTCGAGTGGGCCAACGAGCCGTCTTTCAGGCCAGAGACCAACTCGCCAAGCCCAGCGGCCTCTACGGCATGGGAAGCGGACAACCAATCACACCAATCGCGCAGGCTATGAATCCCCGATAAAAACACCTGAAGCTGAGCGACCTGCTGGTCCGCGTTCAGCGAGTCCCATGTCGCGTTCATCGGAATCGTTTCTGAGATTTCTTTTCGAGCTTCATTCCATTGGGCCGTGGCCAGTCGGAACGCCTCGAGGGCTTTGCCCGTGCGCGTACTTGGGTCGAGTCGCTCGGGATCGGATGCCAATTCCAAAACAGATTTGGCGGTCTCAAAATCGATTTCCCGTATCCCAGCCATGACGCCGCGAAATTCGCTCGCCCATGCCCAGGTATTTTGCAAAAGCGTTGTATCACTTGCCTCAAGCTTCCAGGACGGCCCGAAGAGTCGCCGCATGTCCGCGTCGATCGCCGATAGGGCGGTGTTGGTCTCGCTCGTAGCCTGGGCGCTGGTTAGCGCTTCGGTGATGTTCTTGTTGTTCGGAAGTGCGCCGACGGCGTATTTGGCGAGATGGCGACGCGCGGAAAAGAGCATGAAAAAAGCGAACAAAAAGAAGGCCTCAGCCCACTTTTTGAAGCGCAGTCGTTCCGTAGAAATATCGATATCGGATAAAAGGTCCGCCGAAAATGTCCGGGTCATCGATCCAAAAGACGCCTCGTGGTTCTCTATCAGGACCAATGCGCGCCCAAGCAGGTCCTCAATGGATGCCTTGGGTTCACTCAGTAGCGCCAGCGTTACGCCTGGATTTGAGCCCAGGGCTCTTGCGGCATCACCAATACGTTCATAGACGTCCGGCGAAGAATTTCGATCCCCCAGAATCACCGCAACCGCTTCGTCTCGTGCGACGCCTGTCCGAGTGCAATCGCTTCGGGGAGTCCGCTCGCGATTTTGGC
>JBFFMO010001198.1:0-1789 GCA_041554035.1 Allomicrovenator sp.
CATCGACAATGAACTCGTAGCTCAGATCGAACTCCCGACGCGCCACGGTGCGTTGGACGACCCGACTTCGTTGCAAACAGGTCCAGACACGGACGGTGTGGACGGACTTGGTTGGGCGCGGTTGGAGATCGAACTCTCCAGGGACAACAGTCTGCAAATCCGTTATAAGGACGCCGAAGTCTTTAACGGTCCAATCGAGTACGTCGCCAGCGGCGGCCTTTTCGTGATCGCCGACCACACCAATGTTTACCGACATGCCGAGCGCGTGAACCCCATCCTTAAACCGATGGGCGTTCAGATCCACTACTCCATTGCTACAGATACGCCACCGGTACACTCCGTCGCGGGCATCGCATGGATCATGGTTAGGGATTTCGTGACTCATCCCGTGACCGAGGACGTGAAAATGATCAGCCTCCAGACCGGCGGCCCGATGCAGACCCCAAACGCCGAGGGTGGCGTTGCGTTTACCTCGGACGAAGCCTTTGCTGACTTCTGGGACGAAACGGACCCGGGTGGATTCTACGGAAACTGGACCTTCGATGGCGACGAGTCCATTGAACCCAAGGGCCCACTTGAGGTCGTTACGGCTACGACCTACGGACAGGGCCGTGTGGTGGTCGCCGGCGATCAAAACATGTTCGGTGATTCGTATCTTCATTTCGGCAGCAACTTCGAATTGTTCATGAACGCCATGGATTGGGTCACAAAAAAAGAAGGCAAACCCCTTCGTGAATACAAACCACGAGGAACCAATATTGGTTTCTATCAGCCCGCTTCGGAATATCGCGCAGGCAAGGGTGGAATGGATGGAAGCTTCTCGTATTACGTGAATGGTAACCGCGACCTCGACGTCACCCTAAAGGGTTCCGTCGACATGGACGGGCTCGACGACGCGATGATGTTGATGAACCCGACAGTGGCCCTCTCAGCGGCGGAACTCGACCAATTGAGCCAGTACTTGAAACCGGGCAAACGACTTGTGGTGACGTTTGAATCCGACCGAATGAATCAGGTCACCGTCGATGTTCTCAAAAAAGTGGCGCCCGACTTCAACGTCAACGGCGTTGGCCTTTCGGAATCTTCGAAGCTGACATCCACCGATTCGGCCGAGCGAGTTCAAATCGCGACGCTGGATGGCCGAGGAACCCTTGAGAGTTCGAAAATGGAGCTTCTCGGCAGCACAATTGCGACGTTGAAGAGTCAGGCTGACCCAGTGGAGACCCTTCTGGATACCACCAGCACCTGGGGCGAGCCGCTTCTGCAGGCCAAGCTTGGGGGTAAAACGATCGATATCGCTCGGGTGAAGTCAGTCAATGGCGGAGAGCTCATCATCTTCTTGCAGGACGAGTTTTTCAGATCGTCAACGATGGGCGAGTACCTCAAGGCTCCGAACGAAAAAAACAAAGACGCGCATAACCTTCAGTTTAGCCTTCAGAATTACCTCAAGACCCCGATCGCAGAATGAAGTCACTCAGATGGGGGCTTGTACTCCTTATTCTCGCCGCCGCCCTACCCGCCCTCGGCGCCACAGGACTCAGGCTCAGCTTCGAGCGGCTCTGTGGGGGCGCGGACGCGATTGCGGTCGTCGAAACCCTCAAGGTTCGTTCATTTGAACGTGATGGACGTGTGCTGACGGCCACGACATTTGCGGTGAACGAGTCCCTTAAAGGCAAGCTTTCCCCCACCATCGAAGTGATCCAGCTGGGAGGAAGGACCAAACATCTGGCCACACGTGTCGCAGGTATGCCGACATTTGTGCCTGGAGAGAAAGCCGTGGTTTTTCTGG
>JBFFMO010001199.1:0-1787 GCA_041554035.1 Allomicrovenator sp.
GCCTCGTCGAATTGGGGCCAATTCGCGGCGAAGGCGATGAAACGCCATGGGGTATCGAATAATAAACGAGGTCATCCAGGCGAGGTCTTCCTCGGAGATTTCTGGGTTAGGGTGTTCTCGGAATCGGTCGATGATGGACGCCGCGTTTGCCATGTCGGACGAAACGACAGGTGCCCCGTTGGCGTATAGCCATTCCGATATCGTGGCTTCTTTATTGGCAAGAGACTTCCTTGTTCTTTCAAAGAGTTCAGGGAGCCGACTCAGATTTGGATGATGAACAAGCGCCAAATGTGTCAGGCATAAGGTCGCCCAACGACTGAATAAAAGTGCGTCGTTTCGTTTCCACATCGCATTGAGCACGTGAAAATCCCATTGGCTTTTAACCATCGCTGCCATCATGGATTGGCCCTTCCGTCCTAAGATTTGAGCACCGAACTCCTCGGACTCTTCCAGGTATTTGAAGGCTTTTCCCAAAGACTTAAGGGCGGCTTCAAAAAGGCCAGGGGAGGCGCAACGGACGGCCTCATCGAACCTGTCGAGCTGTTCCTTCAGGTAGGCGGATTTTTGGAAATGTCGCGCAAAATTTCGCAAGGGCTGGGTCTGAAGACGCACGGTCAGATCGAGCAGGGCCAAGTGCCCGCGTGTGCTTTCGGGCGCACGTGCTTTCGAAAACGTCGGGTCGGTCGACCCAAGGCGACCGCCGTAAAATCCCTGAAAAACCACGTCGTGCAGATGGGACTCTTTTTCTAAAAGGCCAAAGGCCATCCACAGACCGACGGGCCCGTGGGTGGTGTCGACCACGATTTCATCGAGCGGAAGTAGATGCGAAAACGCACGCTCGAACATCGCCGAATCGTCAGCGCCGTCTTCGTGGATATGCGCATGAATCTGCACGCCACAACTTTGCGAAACCAATATCAGGTAATCTTCCAAATCCTCCGCGGAATCCTGGATTTTGGACTCCAGTCTGTCCAAATCCTTAGGGGCCTGCAGCACAAGATCCGAGAGTAAGCCCCATTTTGACGTGGGTACGCCAATGGCGATGATTTCGTCGGGTGCATTATCATGAAAAAATAACCATTCCTTGAGGGCCGCCGCCAGAAGTCGGGTCGGGCGCGACGTAAAACCCGTGCAGGAAAACGTTTGGATGTCGGGTTCAAAATGGGGCACAAAGGTGATTAAAAAAGTGGCCATTTTTTAGTCCTCCCTGCGACGTGGAGACGACGAAGGGGTCCGAGTTCTGATCGACATCGTTGCCGAATGGGAGATGGTCTTTCGTTCCTTTTCACCGAATTCTTTGCGCATGCGCTCGGCTTGTTTGGAAATCGATTCGAAGATTTCGGGGAAGCGCTCTTCGTCGATGCCTTCTTTACGCAGGTCCAAGCAGAGCTGATCGAGGAGTCTGCCGGCCTTGCCGCGGCGTCCAGCACGGTGCTCTCGAACTGCCTCGCGAGTCGCTTGTTGGAAACGCAAATTAGCGATTATTTTGACCAATTCTTCGTTAATCGCTTGGTTGGAATCGTCGCCCACCTCGTAAACCAATTCATCGTGGCCGAGGAGCCCTTCTGCGCTCTTTAGCTTCACACCAATTCGAATTCTTTCTTGGTCGGCCATGGCTTGGAACTTCAAACGAAGTCCTATCTCCAGAACCTGATTAGACACCAAATCAGGCAAGAGCATCGTGGCAAAATTTCCGTCAACACGAACGGCCCACTCGTTGAGTTCTTGAAGCTCCACACCAGGTGGGAGTTCAAATTCGAGCGTGACTGAACGTGCCGATATTTCGC
>JBFFMO010001200.1:0-1783 GCA_041554035.1 Allomicrovenator sp.
AAACGTGCGCAAAAATTTCGGTTGCTAATTGATGCTCTTTGGCTCAATTTGTGGCCTCCAGCCGCCTCGGCGGCCATCCGAAGATGTGGAGGAGCCCAATGGCTTTTATAATAACCCAGCCCTGTATTGGCACTTGCGACACCTCGTGTGTTGAAGTGTGTCCCGTGGACTGTATCAAGGGTCCAATCGAAGTTGATGAAATTAAGGATCTTCAAGCTGCGGGCGAAACCGCCAAGCTAGCGAATATCCAGCTCTTCATTGATCCCGATATTTGTATCGACTGTGGCGCTTGCGAACCCGAGTGTCCCGTGGAAGCCATCTTCGAAGAAGACGACGTCCCGGACAAATGGACCGAATACACCAAGCTTAACGCCGACTTCTTCTGAGGTTCTCATGGCTCGAATCGACATCCGCGATCATGTGAAATTTGACCGAACGACCGTCTACGAGACGTTTCGGGACAAACTCGCCGAACTTCAGCCGTACCTTCCCACGATCAAAAAAATTGATGTGGAGAGCTACGACCGACTCGATGACACGACCGTGAAGATCGTCAACATCTGGCATGCCGCCGATGAAGACATCCCCACCTTGGCATCCAAGTTCATCAAACCCGAAATGCTTCAGTGGACCGATCGCGCGACCTGGTTTGACGACCAGCACGTGTGTAATTGGGACATGGAAGTGGGTTTCTTGAAGGAAGCCATCTCGTGTTCGGGCACGACGCGCTATATCGAGAAAGGCAACGGCACCGAGGTTCATATCGAGGGTCAACTCAAGGTTGATGCTTCCAAGATCCCGGGCGTACCTCGTTTGGTCGCCAGCAAGGTTGGGGACGCCGTAGAGGCGTTTGTGATCAAGATGATTACCCCGAACATGAAAGAAGTGAACCGAGGCTGTGAGCGCTACCTCGAGAAGCAGGCCTGAGCCTTCGACCTCGACGCAAGTCAGATCAGCCATCCACATCGTGGGTGGCTTTTTTTTGTCCAAATCTCCCGCGATACCGTCATGAATCGTGTCAACTTCTGGCCGAGACGCCCATCAGGTAATCATCAACCTCGTCTTTAGAGGCGTTTCGGAACATGACCATCGCTGCGATGATTTTCCGGTGAAAGTCCATATGCGTCGTAAGTGTCGTTAGGTAGGCATCAATGTCGTCATCAGAGTCCTTTAAGGATTCTCGAATGGTCCCAACAGGGCGTGCGAACCACTGACCATTGGACTGTTCAAATCGCACTCGTTGACGGGTGCCATTATCGCCCGCTTGCGGACCGAACCAGGCGCGCAATAAGTCTGCTAGCCGGTTCTTATCGTCATATTGAGGATGCGCTACATTCACGGCAATTTTGGCAAACCGAAAAACCCATTCCACTCCATCCTCCAATCGAACAATTTGCTCGCCTGACGGTACTCCATCTTTGCGTTGCAGCATGAGGATTGGATTGCTCCCGCTATGGGTAACGCTCGCGAAGAACGTGTTTCGCTTACGCGCCTTATAGGCGGCGATCCGGTATTCGACGAGTTCCGTGGTAATTTCTAAGATGGCGCTTTGATCATCTTGAATGCCTTCCGGCCAGATAATCTCAAAACGACCATCGGATACCTTTACAAACTTAGAATTCGACCATGCGGCAAGGGGATTCTTTCGCCAGTATCGAAGCCAGACTTCCTCTGAAACCTTGCCATCTTGACCCAACATCTCCACATTTTGGATATCCTCCATCAACTCGGGCGAACGCCGAATGATTATTAATGAACGGCTGGCCAACGCCTCTTGGCTAAG
>JBFFMO010001201.1:0-1781 GCA_041554035.1 Allomicrovenator sp.
AATCGAGAATGGCACGCCGCATGCGGTTATGAAGGCGTTTTCTAAGCTTTTCTTCGTCCATGATCTGCCCGGGCTCTACAGGGCGCGCATCATTAGCGAATCGCGCGCAGATTCTCAAGGTTGCGAAGAAAAATACGCCACTGAACAAAAAAGAGGTGCTGAAAACTTGAACACTGGTTTTCTGTGCAGTATACCTTTGTTCAGTACGGTGAGTCTGTTCAGTGAAGTCAAGGAGTGGATGTGAATCTCAAATTTCAAAACCTGTCCGAAAACGCCTCAATCAACGAACGATCGGAAGACGGGTCGACGCGTGGACATGTGTTTCCTCCTGATTTTGTGCATGGAAACGCCGAATTGGACGAACTCTACGGAAGCTTCGACGGCTGGGCTGAACGATTGACCTTCGTTCGTCCCGTCTTTGTGGGTGGCCGATGTGTCGCGGTATCCGTTGCACGTTTTGACGATTGGTTTCTGACGATCGAACACCGCCGCCTCGACGAACTTCAGGCGATCGAGTGGATTCGACGCATGAATGCCGATCAACATGGCGTTGTGATTGAGCTCGCCCTCGACGGCGCGCTTGGCCAAATCGCCGACGAGTGGGTGGTCGTGGAATGCAATCGTCAGAAACTCGAGGTCATGGAATGTGATGAACTCGATGTGACTCGCGAGGCCGGCCTGAACGAAGAATCCTGGTGGCAGACAGCACAGACCGACCTTTTGTCGTTGGTCTGTTTGACCGCGCGCCTTGGCCGCTTGAACTAAAACGCGCCTTCGGGAACGTCCATCAAGGACAGGTCACCCGATTCGATGAGTTTTCGACGCAACGTGAGCTCAGGCAGGACGTTGGCGCAGAAGAATCGCGCTGCGGCGATCTTGCCGGTATAGAATTCGACGTCTGAGCCAGTGGCGTTGGGGAGCTTCTCCACGGCAATCGCTGCCTGACGCACAAGCAGCCATCCCATCACCAATTCCGCCAGACAACTCAAGATGCGGTTACCCTGAAAACCAACGTGGTAGACCGACTCTTGCAGCTTGCCCAACATCGTCTGGAAGATGCTGCCCATATCGTTGAACGCACGCTGAAGGGCTGCGCGTTCATTGGTCAGGTCTTCACCGCCAGCATTCGAGTCGATCGTGGCCTGAATGTCAGCGAGCAAGAGCTGGAGCGTCTCGCCCATGTCGCGTGCGACCTTTCGGAAGAAGAGGTCGAGGGCCTGAATATGGGTCGTTCCCTCATAGAGCGTGTCGATCTTGGCATCCCGGATGTACTGCTCCATCGGGTAGTCGCGGCAATAACCGGAGCCACCAAACACCTGCAATGACATGGCGAGCAGGTCGTAGGCTTTTTCCGAGGAATATCCCTTCACCAGTGGCAAAAGCAGGTCGTTGCGTCGGTCGGCGCCTTTGGCGTCAGCGGCACCATGGCCACCCTGAATTTCGACCTGATCCTGTAACACGGCGGTGTAGAGGCAAAGCGCACGCATGCCCTCGGCGTAGGCTTTCTGGGTCATCAACATGCGACGAACATCGGGGTGTTCGATGATGCGAACGCGAGGTGCGTCTTTGTCCGCGGCTTTTGCCAGATCTGGACCTTGAACACGTTCTTTCGCGTATTCCAAGGCGTTCAGGTACGCGGTCGATAAGGTCGCCATCGACTTCATCCCAACGGCCATGCGCGCGTGTTCGATGACATGGAACATCTGACGGATACCGTCATGCACTTCGCCCATCAGCAACCCTCGGCAGGGGATCGTGTCGCCAAAGGTCATTTCGCAGGT
>JBFFMO010001202.1:0-1778 GCA_041554035.1 Allomicrovenator sp.
AAGACCGGCCTGAAGTCTGAATGTGATACTTCAGCTTCTGTGAGCGCTCACTGGCGCCATAACGTTTGCGCATGGCCACGGCCCAGATTCTACGGGCGACTCGGCCCAGCACTGCATACTCAGGGTCCATTCCGTTGCTAAAGAAGAACGAGAGGTTCGGCGCAAAATCGTCGATATTCATGCCGCGGGCGAGGTAGTACTCAACGAACGTAAATCCGTTGGCCAGGGTGAACGCGGTCTGGGTGATGGGGTTCGCTCCGGCCTCGGCGATATGGTAGCCGGAGATCGAAACCGAGTAATAATTGCGAACCTCTTTTTCGACGAAGTATTGCTGAATATCGCCCATCATTTTCAGGGCAAAATCAGTCGAAAAAATGCAGGTATTCTGAGCCTGATCTTCTTTCAAGATATCGGCTTGAACAGTGCCACGAACCACTTTTAGAGTGCGGTCGAAGATCTCGGCATGTTCTGCCGCTGATGGGGCCTTGCCATGTTCAGCGACAAATTTGTCGACCTGTTGGTCGATGGCCGTGTTTAAGAACATCGCCAGAATGATGGGCGCTGGTCCATTGATCGTCATCGAGACGCTGGTCTTGGGGTCACTCAGGTCAAACCCGGCATAAAGTCGCTTCATGTCGTCGAGCGAACACACGCTGACACCTGAATTTCCGACCTTTCCGTAAATATCTGGACGTGGGTGCGGGTCTTCACCGTAAAGGGTGACCGAGTCGAATGCCGTGCTCAGGCGATTGGCGGGTTCGCCCTCGCAAAGGAAATGAAAACGCGTGTTCGTTCGGTCGGGCGTGCCTTCGCCAGCAAACATGCGTTTGGGGTCTTCGCCCTGTCTTTTGAATTCGAATACGCCAGCGGTGTAGGGAAAACGTCCTGGAAGGTTTTCGAGCATCTGCCAACGGACGATATCGCCCCAATCCCGGAAACGCGGAACGGCCACTTTCGAAACCGGCGTGCCTGATTGAGAGATGGTTTTCAGTTCAACTCGAATCTCACGATTGCGAACGACCTGGACGTATTCATCACCTGTGTAGCGCTCCTTGAGCTCAGGCCACTCTTGAAGTGATGCTTCAGCATCGCGGTCAAGCATCCGTTTTAACTCGGCAATTTTAGCCTCTATCGCCGAATCATCACCGATCAACTTTTGGGCGCCATCCAACTGGTAGAGCTTGGTCGCGATGTCGGCTTGAGCCTCGACGTGGGCCCTCCAGCCTCGACAGGTTTCGGCGATTTCGGCCAGGTAGCGCTGTCTGTCGCCGGGCAAGATTGTGTACTGCTTGGCAGAAACCGGACCTTCAAACTCGAATTGAGTATTTGAGGTATCGAAGCCGATTTTGTCCATCAGGCTCACAAAAAAGGCGTTCACGCCGCTGTCGTTAAACTGCGACGCGATGGTGCCAAAAACCGGCAGTTTTTCGTCTGGGATGTCATAACCCACGTTATGATTGCGTCTGAACTGCTTGCGCACAGCCCGAACGGCATCCTGAGACCCTGGTTTTTCGAATTTGTTCAGGACCACAAATTGCGCAAAATCGAGCATGTCGATTTTTTCCAACTGAGAATGCGCGCCGAATTCCGCGGTCATGACGTAAACCGGCACATCACAATGGTCGGCGACGTCGGCGTCTCCCTGACCAATCCCGCTGGTTTCTAAGATAATCAGGTCAAATCCCGCCGCCTGAGCCACCGCAATCGCGTCATCGATCGCCGCTGAGAGCTCGCCTTTTGCGCCGCGAGTGGCCAAAGAGCGCATGTAGATTCGATTC
>JBFFMO010001203.1:0-1778 GCA_041554035.1 Allomicrovenator sp.
TTCGAACGCCAAGAGCCACACCAAATGCAGCTGCGATACCGATCGCCGGGGCGCCACGGACGACCATTTCGCGGATGCCGTCGGCCACTTCTTCGGCCGACTCCATCTTGAGCCAGAGCTCCTGATGCGGAAGCTCTTTTTGGTCGATCATCATCAGGTGGCCTGAAAACCAGTCACCTTCCCAGAATAACGGACGAACTTTCGATTCCATGACGTCTCCACGAAGCCTATGGCCGCATTGGTCCGCGACCTGCAGGCCACCACTACACGAAGCTCAAAACATACTCATTAGTAAAATGGTCGAAGTCGGTTTCATAGTCGATACCCCCCGTAAGTACCGTCTTCGGTCCAATCAACGGAAAGTCTGTAATCAAAGTGGAAAACTTCCGGAAAATCATGGTCTTGCCAGCCCCTCAGGCGCCATTCATAGAGCATATCGTCGGGCGTGAGGCCGATAGCAATACGTGGGTTTGTATGGTCCCAGCGTTCTTCTACACCGGAAAACACAACGGTGAGGGAAGACCTCGTTCTCCCAACTATACACGACACTTCGATACCCGGCGCTACTCGTACTCGTGAGTAGACCGTCCCAGATGTCGCTGGACACTCAAACGCTGCTTCGAACCCGAAAACCTCTTTCGGGAGTCGTAACCAAACTGTTTCAATTCCTGCCTCACGCCGAGCAGACAAGTAGTGCAATTCAATTGGCTTTTCCGGCCGGTCAAAGGGATCCGTAATCTCAAAAATGTAACTTTTATCTTCGGGGGCCATGGAAGCAAAGGCTGATTCCGATGATTCCTGAAAAGGGAAGGTCCGCAATTCATTACCCGGTTCGATGGACGACGTTGGGACAGGGGTCGGTTCTACGGTCCAAGGTTGAGCCTGGGGTTCAAGGGGTGCTTCACAAGCAAGTAGGCCGACAATTGCGAGTAACCAAAATCGCTTCATATATTCGCCCCGGTGGTTAATGCTTCTGCTTAGGTTATGTGAATTGGTGATGGATAGAAAGTGGTGGTCGCCAGACCATCTGATATGGCGCGGCTTTGAGCCAGAAGAAGTCGCAGGGCAGGCCATAGGGCCTGCGGACCAAGCACAGTGCCTGCGGACGAGATAGGCTTTGATTGTGGATATTCAGAACGTGGAATCCCGGTCATGGCTGTGGTAAACCGCGCCTATGCCCGGATTTGTTGGGCGGACCAAAGGAAGCCGAAGATGGACGTTTTCGAAAAGTGGGAACTCGTTGTTGGGGTCGAGGTGCATTGCCAGCTCGCGACCAACACAAAGATCTTCAGTGCTGCCTCGACGGCATTTGGTGCCGAGCCCAACACGCATGTGAACGAAGTTGATATGGGTCTGCCAGGCGTTCTGCCGGTGTTGAACGGCAAAGCTGTCGATTTTGCGCTTAAGGCGTCGATGGCGTTGGATTGTCGCATCAATCAGCGTAGCGAGTTTTCACGCAAGAACTACTTCTATCCCGACCTGCCCAAAGGTTATCAGATATCCCAAGATAACCTGGCGATCTCGCAGCAAGGACACTTGAATGTCGAGCTCGAAGAAGGCGTGAAACGTGTTGGAATCACGCGAATCCACATGGAAGAGGACGCCGGCAAATCGTCGCATATGGCCAAGGCGCCCTTCAGTGTTGTCGACCTTAATCGCGCTGGTGTTCCGCTGATCGAGATCGTCAGCGAGCCCGATATGCGGCACCCCGACGAGGTTGTCGCCTACCTAAAAGAATTGCGTTCGATCGTGGTGTATCTGGGCGTTTGTGACGGCAA
>JBFFMO010001204.1:0-1778 GCA_041554035.1 Allomicrovenator sp.
CTGGAAAAGTGTGGCGTAAAGGGCCGCGGCGTGTGCAGCTTGGCCGTCAAACCAGATGCACGGGGTGATGAGTTGGGTCATGTCAGGTTCCGGGAGTGTGATTGCAGGGCCAAGTCGATGCAGGTTTTGTAAGTGATTATAGGGCCGAGGCAAAGTGGTGCCGACGTTTGAGCGGGGGTCGGTCACTGCCCTTGTACCTTTAAGCCGGAAGCCGCGCCCCTTGCGTGAGTATCGCGCCGCGCTTACCCTTGCGCCCGGTTAACCAGCGAATTAGGCACCGAAATGCGTCGATGGATTTGCGGTGTGCTGTTGCTCATCGCCTCATGTCAGTCAACAAGCTTAGGAGAGGGTGCGTACGTGGTCCTCTTGGACGCTGCGCCCAAGGGACTCGACCCACGTTTTGCCACGAGCGATTCGTCGGCCAAGATTGTGGCGTTGCTGCACGCAGGTCTGGTTTCTACTGATACGTCGAGCGGCGAGCCGGAGCTGGAGCTTGCCGAGTCCATTGCGACACCGACGCCCACGCGTTACGAGGTGACACTTCGTTCAGACGTGAAATTTCATGACGGTACGCCGGTCACAAGCCGCGACGTGCAATACACCTTCATGGAGCTTGGTTCGGACGTCGTGAAGAGTCCCTTTTCGGGCATCACACGAAAAATTAAGTCGTTCGAAATTGGCGATGATAGGCATTTTGCCATCGAATTGGTGGCGGCCGACGCGCCGTTTTTTACCGATCTGGCGCTTGGTATTTTGCCGGCTCACGTGTGTGAAGGCCGCAGTGAATGTCCTGAAAATATCGGCGCCGGTCCGTTTCGATTTTTGGCGCAGGATGGCGACGATGTCTTGTTGGCCGCCAACGAAGACTATTTTGGAGGCGCCCCGGCGATCAAAAAATTATTCTTCAGGACGGTCAAAGACGACAACACTCGGATGCTTGCGCTCTTGGGCCGCACGGCAGATTTGGTGCAAAACGCCGTGTCGCCGCTGATGCTGCCCGTGGTTTTAGAGGATAAGCGCCTCGAAGTCGTTACGGCACCATCCTTCAAATACACCTACATCGCGTTCAATCTTGAACATCCGATTCTGTCGAACCTGAAGGTCCGTCAGGCGATCGCTTACGGCATCAATCGCGATTCGATCATCGAATATAAATTTCGCGGGCAGGCCGTGCTGTCCACGGGCATGCTGGCACCCACGCATTGGGCATATAATGGGGACGTGGCGCGTTTTGACTTCGATCAGGCCAAGGCAAAGAAGCTTCTGGACGAGGCCGGTTATCCCGATCCCGACGGCGATGGGCCCCTTCCTCGCTTCGAATTGGAATTCAAAGTGTCTGCCAACAAGTTCAGGGTCTCGATGGTGGAGTTGATGGCGCATCAGTTGGCCGAAATAGGAATTGCGGTGAGAGTCAGAGCATCAGAATGGGGAACCTTTTACGGCGATATCAAGAGTCGAAACTTTGCCCTGACGACCATGCAGTGGCCCTCTGTTTTGGAGCCTTCGCTCTATCGTTGGGTTTTCCATTCCGATAATATCCCGACCCCCGAAAATCGTTCAGCAGGTGCCAACCGCGGCGCGTATCGCAACGCCCGTGTCGACGAGTTGCTTGTGGCTGGAAACCTGGAAACCGACCGTGAAAAAAGGCGCCAAATCCATCGAAGTTGCCACCGGTGAAATTGAAGCTCAGATCCCGGCTATTCTCGAGCGGGTTCAATCCGTCCTCAAGGATCTGGAAACAGCCATGACCGATGTGCCGGATATCAGTCAGCGGGCCA
>JBFFMO010001205.1:0-1776 GCA_041554035.1 Allomicrovenator sp.
CTCGAAGGCGTTTCTGGTTCCGGAACTGCTGGCCAAGGAGTTGGCAGCGGCACTTTTGTTTTCGCTGACGGCGGGAGCGGTCTATCTGATGAACGACATTTTTGATGTCGAAAAGGATAGAAATCACCCCATCAAAAAGAACCGTCCGATTGCCAGGGGCGAACTGCCTATCGGTGTCGCACGCACCGCGGCGGCGGTCATTGCGCCGGGAAGCATTGCTCTTGCATTCCTGCTCGACTGGCGTGCGGGCACCATCATCCTGTCCTACTTCGTCATGAACTTCGCGTATTCGGTAAAGCTCAAACACGTCCCCTACATCGACGTGACGATCATCGCGGCGGGTTTTGTGATGCGTGTGATGGCTGGGGCATGGGCCATCGACGTGGCGATCTCGAGCTGGTTGGTGATCTGCACCTTCTTGTTGGCTCTCTATCTGGCGCTGGGTAAGCGGATGAACGAACTGCGCCTGGTTGAATTGGGCCGGGCCGACAAAGTCCGAAAGGTGCTCAAGCATTATAATTCGGAGCAACTCAACTTTGCGGTGCTTTTTGTGGGCGGGCTCACGATTGCGACCTACACCATCTACACGCTCAGTGCCGCTCTACCCAACCAACCCATGCGCTCGGTTCACACCCCGTTTGCATCACCTTACCTGCCCGGAACCATTCCGTTCACGGTCTTTGGCATTTCGCGGTTTTACCTTTTATTGCTTCGTGAAACCGACGACTCCCCCACCGACTTGATCCTGCGCGATAAGCCGTTTCTGGTGAATATGACGCTGTGGATGCTCGGGATGGTCGTTCTGTATTTCTCGGCATGAGCTTAATCGATTCCATCGCGGCGTTTTTGGGCGCCATGAACCACCTCGAGCTCGCAGCAACGTTGATTGGGTTGGTCAGCGTTGTGTTGACCGTTCGCCAGAATATCTGGTGTTGGCCGACCGGCCTTGTGATGGTCACGCTCTACATTTTCATTTTCAAGGAAGCCAAGCTCTACAGTGATATGGGCCTGCAGGTGGTCTACATCTTCATGCAACTCTATGGCTGGCACTATTGGCTTAAAGGCAAAGACCAGGGCCCAGCGGATATCAAAACGCTGTCGACGCGCGAACGGACGGCATGGGGGGTTGCAAGTGCATTGGGGATCGCAGCCCTGGGCTATGGCATGACAAGTTTCACCGACGCAGCGCTTCCCTACTGGGACGCGGCAACGACGGTCCTGAGCCTCGTGGCTCAGTGGCTCCTGGGCCGGAAAGTCCTGGAGAATTGGCTGGTTTGGATCGTGGTCGACATGCTCGCCATTGGCATCTACATCAACCGAGGACTGGAGCTGACGGCGGGTCTTTACGGAGTTTTCGTGGTTCTGGCGGCGTCGGGACTCTGGACATGGATGAAGGCATGGCAGCGCGAACAAGTGGCATGATTCTGGGCAAGTTCTTGCCGCCCCATCGTGGACACCAATATCTGGCGGATTTCGCCCGAAATTACGTCGACGATCTTACGGTTCTGGTGTGCAGCATCGCAGCCGAACCCATCCCTGGAAAGCTGCGCCATGCGTGGATGTCAGCGATGTTTCCCGACTCAAACGTCGTGCATATCGACGACGAAAATCCTCAGGAGCCAGCCGACGATCCCGATTTTTGGGAGATCTGGATTCGCTCGATTCGACGCGTGATGCCCGAGGGGCCCGATTACGTCTTTGCCAGTGAATCCTACGGATACGAGCTGGCACAAAGGCTTGGCGCTCAATTTGTACCTGTGGATCAGGCACGCGAAC
>JBFFMO010001206.1:0-1776 GCA_041554035.1 Allomicrovenator sp.
ATAGGCCACGCCGGACACGGAGACCCACGGAACATAGGTAAAAATGTCGATGTTGTAGCGAAGGCCAAGTGCGGCCGAGCTCACCAGCTGTGCCGAGATCTCACGCTCGTCATCGGCAAAATGGTAGGAGCCGGTCCCATCTACGATGGCCGCCCAATAGTCCGAAAACGCCCATTCAAATCCAATTTGCGCCCCCAAACCCCAGAGGCCTTCCGCACCAAGGTCATTCAAGTCTGAATACGTGGGCGCAAGCCGGAGCCTGCCTTCGGCCGCGGCGGCCCCACGAGGGATCGAGACGACCAAGAGCGAGATTATGATAAGATTTAGTGCTGCGGCACTGCGCTGGTTCATTGGTTGACACCTTTGGGGGCCGTCATTATAGTCCCGCGACTCTCGCGAGCGGCGGGCCGCATCAAATCTAGCGGTCCGCGATGTTAAGGAGCCGAACGATGGCCATCAAGATCAAAAAGAAATCCCCCGACTCTCCGTCCGACATTGAAGACGGCGACGAGCTGGAATCCCAAGAATACGGCGCCCCCGAACTGGTGGACGACCACGAAGATATCAACGTGGTTATCCCCGATTATGTTCAGAGAAAGGTGAGCGCTCTTGAGGATCCCAAAAAGATCGTCGGAATCGCCGTTGGCGCTGTTGTTGTCATCCTTGCAGGGTACTACGGGATTCAATTCCTCGAGGCTCAAAAGGTTGATAATTCAGCTCAACTCAACGACGCCTTTTCTGCGCAGTGGAAATACACCGAAGATGGCCCTGAAGTTAAAGCGCTGGCTCAGCGTGAGACTCCCATCAAATTCGATACATTCCCTGATGCCAAAGCGAAAGCCGAGGCCGTTTTGGCTGCATCCAGCGCCGCTGTCCCGAAGGTGAGTGGCGGATTGGCTGCACCGGCGAAACTGCTGGAAGCCGGCGCATCGTTGGAACTTCAAAAGTTCGATGAAGCGATCGCGCTCTACACCGAAGTCTTGGCGTCATCGAAAGATACGTTCGCTTTGGTGCCGGCTCGACAGGGACTTTCCGATGCCTACGCAGCCAAGAAAGAATGGGACAAAGCCATTGAGCAGGTCGACCTGATCGCAGCTCTTGACCCCGCGCTCGCCAAAGCGATGAAATTCCGCAAGGGACGACTCCTCGAAAGCGCTGGCAAACCGAAAGAAGCCAAAGTCCTCTATCACGAGATCATCGAGAACGACCCTGAGTCAGCCTTCAAGTCCGAAATCGAACGTCGATTGGCTACACTCTGATGCGCTGGGTTGTCCTCACAGCACTCGTCGTCAGCGGATGCGCCCCCTGGGGACCAGCTTCCAAGGCGTTTGATACGACGCCGGAGGCTCCTGCGCCCCAATTCGTCCAGGAATGGGAAGCTGAAGTCGACCAGATCGAATATTTCGGCACCAAACCTGTTCAGTTGGCAACACCAGGGCATTTGGAACTCTCGGATGAACTCGCCGTTGGGAACTCTCGCGGTGACGTGTTCAAGTTTCAGGCCGCCAATGGCAACGAACTTTGGCACGCAAAGATTGACGGAGCGATTTCCACAAAACCCACAACAAACAGCGGAAACCTCTTTGTAGGCACGGCGCGCGGAGAGTTCGTTGCGTTCGATCTGCATTCAGGCGAGCGCGTCTGGGCACTACGCCTGGGCAACTCCGTTGATTCACCGGCCACCGAATCTGATGGCCGGGTTTTTGTCGTCGATGCTGCGGATACCCTCTACGCAATAGACGCGGCGACGGGCGAAGAGCTCTGGCGATACCAGGC
>JBFFMO010001207.1:0-1774 GCA_041554035.1 Allomicrovenator sp.
ACGAACTCGTCGGTCCCCGTTGCCGTGTCGGGCATCACAAATGCGAGCAGCGTCACGGCAGGCACGTCGTTCACCTGCTCATCGGTGATTGGAGGCAGCGCCTATTGTTGGGGCGAAAACACCTATGGGCAGCTGGCTGACGGCTCAAATTTTGATTCGTATTTTCCCAGCCCAACAACCTTCTTCACTGCGACCCAAATGAGCGCCGGCCTTGAGCATGGCTGTGCATTGACCACGGGTTCGAGGGCGATGTGTTGGGGACATAACACTTACGGGCAATTGGGCAATTATCTGTATTCCACCAGCCAGAACACACCCGTATTGGTCGTACATGCAACTGGCATCGATTTGAATGGCTTGAACTATGTCGGCGCTGGCGCCTTTTCGTCCTGCGCGAGGCAAGGCAATCAAGTCTACTGCTGGGGCGACAACTCCTACGGACAACTGGGCGTGGGTTCCGCCACCACAACTACATCCTCACCCATTGCCGTTGCAGGATCCTATTCATTCTTGACGGTTGGCGAGCGCCACGCCTGCGCGATCGACACTCTGGGTGGCCTGAATTGCTGGGGTTCAAACGCCAACGGCCGTCTGGGCATTGGGTCATTTACACCCCAATACACCCCCGTCAGCGTCCCATTACTAAATGTGGTTGAGGTCCAAGGCGGCGGCCAACACACCTGCGCCAGAACCAACACCGGAGCGGTTTATTGTTGGGGACGCAACGGCAACGGGCAGGTCGGCGACGGTTCGTTCTCCGATCGTGTCTCACCCACTGCTGTTATCTTCTGAGCTTATGACGTATCTCTGACACATCTGACCCAGAGTGTGAGATTTTCCCTTGAAACTCAGCGCACCCAT
Source organism: Allomicrovenator sp. (assembly GCA_041554035.1). Classification (GTDB taxonomy): domain Bacteria; phylum Myxococcota_A; class Bradymonadia; order Bradymonadales; family Bradymonadaceae; genus JBFFMO01. The sequence goes on from JBFFMO010001207.1 coordinate 862, forward strand.
TATTCGGCTCTCCGAATAGAAAGAGAACCCTTGAATCAGCGAATGCGAGCCATGGCGGCCACCTCTGGTCACCTTGAAATGACCGAAATCCCCCTGCCGGTGCCCGGGCAAAATGAAGTTCGAGTCAAGGTCGTCGCTGCGGCTGTGAACCCGGCCGAAGAAAAAGTCCTGCACGGCGGCATGGTGGGTCGATTCCTGCATTCCTACAGCACGCCCCTGGTCCTTGGTTGGGATTTTTCTGGGATCGTGGATGCTCTGGGTGACAGCGTTTCGGACCTCTCCGTGGGCGACGCCGTTTGGGGGCATCTCGCATTCACCCCATCGCAACGTCAGGGGACGTTTTCGGAATACATCGTCATCCCACGCGATGAATTGGCGGTCAAACCCGACGACGTCAGCTTCGATGTTGCCGCTGCAGCGGCCACCGTCACGATGACGGCCCTTCAATCCTTGCGAGACCTTGGACGGCTCAAAGAAGGCCGCAAGGCTTTGATCATCGGGGCAGGTGGGGGCGTTGGCGCGGTGGCGGTTGGTATCGCAAAACGACTCGGTGGACATGTCACGGCGATTTGCAGCGCCGCAGATTTTGAACGCGTCAAAGCTCTGGGTGCCGACGAGGTCATCGATTATCGGAGCGACGACCCGTTAGGCAACGAGGCTGCCTACGACGTCGTGTTCGACACGCCAGCCGTGCACACGTTTGCCCAATGCGCCAATATCCTGCGACCCGGTGGCAATTACGTGACGACCTTGCCGAATGCAGCATTGGTCACGGGCAAAATGAGCACGTTGTTTTCGTCCAAGAGCTGCCATTTCATTCAGGTCGCCTCCAGACAGGACGATCTGGAATTGGTGGGAGAGTGGCTCAGCGATGGACTTGAGGTGCCGATCGATTCAACGTTTGCGGTTGCCG
>JBFFMO010001208.1:0-1774 GCA_041554035.1 Allomicrovenator sp.
GACCAATTGACGCGCATGTACTTGCGTTCGTACCAGTTGCGATCCGAGCCGTTCTCGGAAATCACATTGGTCTACTCACCCGTGGATGAGTTGTATCCACGCTGGATATCGAAGTGGCTGATGATCGGGAAAGCAGCGACGACACCAACACGACGAGTTTCGTCGTCGTAGTATCCATCGGTCACGCCTTCAGCGGGTTCCACGGTCGACATCGCGTAGAGGACGTCTTCGGTGATGACCCAGCGCACTCGCTTCATCGCCGACTCAAGTCCGCTGAAGTAGCCCATCGATCCTTGGAAATCGGTATCGACGACGGTCTGGCGGAAATACCATTCGTCATTATTTGCGAAGACAGCCTTTTCCAATCTGTTGGGGTCTGTGCGGTCGATGTCGCCCACGTCCTGCGCGCAACCTGCGCCCATGACCGTGGAGACGGCGACCAATCCGAGGGCCCAACGCCAGTTTGTTCCTACTTTCATTTATCTATCCTCCTAAAAACCACCAGCGCTCTGCTGGCCAATTCGTCTGCGAAATTAACGCAAGTCATATTGATACAATAAATGTGCCAATGTGCGTTTCGACCCAGCGCGCTGGAAAGCGGCACGGAGCCCTGCGAAAAGAGGCGCATGAGACCCGATTTGAATACATCGTGTCAAGGACGAGTCGAATCCGTGATGGCCCGTGCGTTTGCGGAGTTTCCGCCCGGTATGTGTACATGCGCCTTTGCCCGACATCAGGCGATATTTCCTTACACGGACTTTCCCGAGTTTTCCGATCGCTCTCGGGAATATCCGGGGGTGTTAAGATCCTTACACTCGGTTCTTTTGATCCGCAGATGCTTCAGAATTCAGCAATTTACGAGGAAGGAAGCCGTCGTTTGGTCAAAAGTGCTTGACCCGCCCGCGCGGATCACCGAATAAGAGGCAACCGCGAGCGAGATACCTATTTGATGGTAAAAATGTGTCGCTAGTAAAAATGTTAATGATGGTTGCGATGCTCTCCCACTACGAAGCGGGCGAGAAGGTCGATTTCCCCACGATAGAAAGCCCCCCCGTGCAAGAGCTCGGGTTGGCGTCTTGGTACGGAGACGGCGCATGGCACGGCAATGTGACGGCGAATGGCGAGGTTTTTGACCCGGCTGAATTCACCTGTGCGCACCGCACGCTCCCCTTTGACACCGTTGTGTTGATTTTGAATCGGACCACTCGTCGACGAGTCTGGTGCCGAATTAACGACCGCGGCCCTTATGGCGCTCGTATGTTGGATGGTTCCTGGGGACTTCGCACTGACAGCGAAGCCGAGGGCAACTGGCGCGGCATCATCGATATGTCGATCGCTGCGGCCACCGAGTTGGGCATTATGGAGGTTGGGTTGCAACGAGTGGAGCTACGTTATTGGACCCGAAACTCCGGCGAGTCATTCAATCTCGCCGCGATGGACCTCCACTACCCCTGATGCACGTTTTCCGACGGCGCCACGCCTTATTCATTCTCATCGTCTTTTCTTCAACGGGGTGTCAGACCGTCAAGGGATGGCTTCGTCCGTACGTTTGCGAGTGTCAGACACCGCTCGAACATGCCACCGCACTCCACGACGAATACGAGGAAGACGACGATCCCGATAACTCGTCCGTCGAACTCGACGGACACGCGGAACACGACGAGCAGCTGTCCCCCGAACAAGCAGATGTCACCGAATCGGACGCACACGATGAAGCCGCTCTGGAGGAGTTTCCGAGCGAGTGGATCACCCCTGTCGATGTCGCAGATCCCAA
>JBFFMO010001209.1:0-1773 GCA_041554035.1 Allomicrovenator sp.
GACGACACGACCACGTCTGGGGCGTTCAGAGGGATTTCCCCCTGGCGATTCGACCGGAACGTATTGTGAGTGGTCCACGATTCGACCTGCGTCAGCGGCACCGCGCCGCCGTCCAAAATATTGTCGATCGAATAGGCGTGCTGATTCCAGATGGCGCGGGTTCGAACCCAACGGTCGAAGGCATCCTCGTAAACGTAGAGGCCACGGCGAGGAACGTAGTTTGGAAGCGCGGTGCAGTTGCTCGCCGCGTTGGCCACAATCAGAATTTCTGAGCGGCCATCGGCGTCGATATCGACGACCAATGGGTACTCCAAAACGGTTGCGGTCGAGTTCATGATTTCGAGTTCGACTGTGCCATCCACGCCGGAAAAGGAACGCATGAAACACTCGTCGGCATAAATCACCGACGCGATGCCATTGCCCTGAAAATCAAAGACGGACGACCCGGTTGCGTTCGACGATAAATCTTGGCTTTCGCGTTTCCAACGCACAAAAATCTGGCTGGTTTCTGGCGAGGGCGTTTCAAATTGGATGAGTAAAGCGGGGTCGATTTCTTCGGGAGCCGTGCTTCCAGCGTATCCCGCTCTAGCGACATCAAATACCGAATAAAAATATCCGCCGGCGACGCCGATTTCTGGCCGGCCATCGCCGTCAAAATCCGCAACAGTTGGGGGGCCTCCGCGATTATTTGTCGCGGCGCCGGGCAGGGCGACGGGCTGGGTCAGCAGTGCCGGATTGGCGACACAGTCTTGGCCTGCAGCGCACCAAGGTAAGCCGGTCTGACCGTTCACGATACGAACCGTGCCTGCCGACACGATCACGACCTCGGGTTTTGTGTCGCCGTCAAAGTCTGCCACCGCTGGGTATCCGTCTCCTCCAGCCGACGTCCAAAATGGCGTCACGCTGAAGGTTCCAGCATTTGCGCTGACTTTCCATGCGTGGCTTCCGGTGATGATTTCATGCTGCCCATCTGCGTCCAAATCCGCCACGACCGCGACCCCGCCCATATATCCGGAATTGGAGCCCAGACTTGGGCCGTTGCCGGTTTCGTTCCATTGAACGACTCCGTTGCTGTCAAGCAACATGCCGCCAACGACGACTTCGGTTCGGGATGGGTCGTCGTCGAAATTTGCAACGGTTACGGCGCCATTGCCCATGCTTACGTCTACGGCGGCCCCGAGAGCGTCTTTAGATGTCCAAAGCAGGTCGCCAAGGCCGTTGATGGCCACGATAGGGCCTTTTCCGGCGTTGATATGACGTCCGGGGTAGACGATGTCCATCACGCCGTCTCCGTCGACGTCACCGAGTGCAATATTCGAACGTCCGAATGAACCCCAGGAGCCTGCGACCGGGTCGTGGGGGATTTCGCGCACCAAGTTTCCGCTGGAATCCAGAATGATGATTTGCCCGGTCCCCCAATCGTTGACGACGGTCGTGTTCACCACGATATTGGGCACGCCATCGCCCGTGACATCACCGACCACCGGGATGGAAATGATGTCGCCGTCCGTCCATGACCACTTTTCTTGCACTTCGAAGGCGCGGAAGTCTCCCTCCAACCGACATTCGATTTCTTCAGGGAAATCGTCTGGAAGGCAGCGCTGAAGCCCTGGATCGCAATATTCGCCCCAGCTGCATTCCAGAAACGACTGACAGGTTACGCCCGGGGTTTTGCACGCGCCAAAAACGCAAACGTCACCCATATCGCAGCATTGGTCGAAGGCCTCACCGCAGAGTTGGGCTTGACCACAATCCGGGGCGCATTCGCCGGCC
>JBFFMO010001210.1:0-1773 GCA_041554035.1 Allomicrovenator sp.
GCTGTCGGTACGCGGCAACACCGCGACTTTGGCGCTGGGTGACGACTCGATCACCAAGTCTTTGCTGATTATCCTGGAAGGCGAGCTTGAGCAGATTCTTGATGTGGTCACGGCGCGCCCGCTGCGACGCACAGAAGCTCGGCGCATTGTTGCGCGGGCCAAAGCGAGCGGATTGGTTGCTGGCTTGAGGCTTTCAAAGCAGACGGTGCTTCAGTTTTGACGAATCGGGTATTCGCGGCCTTGCCATGCCACGTGAAGTTCGTTTTCGTCGCCCTCGATATGTTGGGCGAACGCGTAGTAGGCGTCTTTTAGAAATCGGGCCTCAAATGCCCCAGATTTCACGTGGCAGAATAGCTTGCCGTCTGGCTCGTAATGCAGTGTGGAAGCGTCCAGCGGCTCGGTCGTGTGATCTGAGAGCGTGATGAGCCCACTGTCGAAATCGACACGGGTCACAAAAAAGCCAGTGCGCTCGACTTCGATTGGGTACGTAAACGTGCCGACTTCCAGAACCCAGGTTCCGCCTTGGGTGCGGCCCACGCTTCTGGAAAAGAGGTCAATGATACGTGGGTTCTCAAAATCCAAGCCTTCGTGGCGCCATACTCCATTTTCGTGAAGCACGATCCTCTCCAGCTTATGACCGGCTCGAAGAAAGCCTTGGACGACTTCAGGTAGCGATTCATCGATCATCAGTGTTCGACCGCAATAGGATGTCCGCTCTCGAAGCCAAAAATGGCTGTCGTGAGGCGATTAAGCGACTCTCGTGATGCCGACTCAACCGCTGCCTTCAAGGCTTGTACGTTCTCGGCTGTGTCATCTTCCACAAAGAAAAGCTCGTCTTCCGTAGGTATTCCGAAACGCATTTTCGGCCCAACGTCGGAGTAAAAAACATCTGCAAAAACCAGTGAGCGCACAGCGTTTTGATCCATGCCTATCATGCGCTGGACCGGCGTTTCGGGAATCGATTCCCAGCGTGCATCCCGAGTATGGTGGAATAACAGCGAGCGTGCAGCCGCCACCACTCGGTCATTGGTTGCCCCCCATCCGTCGACCTGCCCACGGGTCAGCAGACGCAAACCACGGTCGATGTGCAGGACGACAATCAGATGGACGTCGTCGTGATACGGGACCGAAAAAGCCGGATCGCCTCCAGTGGCTGCCGCGGCCCCCTCAAGAAACGCCGAAGTCACAAGATTGGGCGCCATTCTGGACGCTGCGCGCGCGAAATCCCAAGACTTGGCCGGGGAACGAGCAGGTTCGGTCATCACAGTCGCGACCCCACGCGCAAAAGCTTGGATGGTCGCATCACGAGAAGATTCTGGGCGAGAACTGACGGTTTTTTCGAAGGAATCCAGATCAAGATTCACGTGATGAGCGAATGGGCCCGTCCCACGAACTGCATTCAGGGTGTTGGCAAGTTGCTCGACTTCGACTTTTTCAACGCGAAGGGCTTCCACCAATTTCGCTACGGACTCTAAGTTCATCTTCGTCTCCTCATATTCTTCGAACCCGGATTTCTGGGTTCGGTCGAGCATTCAAGCCGTGCCACTGCGCGGTTCCTGGCTGAAATGTGCTGTCTTGCATTTTGAACACCGACGGGGCGAAAGGGAAATCTGTATTCAGCCAAATCTCTCGCGCCTGCGCGGCCACTTCGAAATACATCCGTTCGTCGCCCTTCAAGGTGGGCTCGCCCACGATCATGACATCGCGACTGGGCAGACAAAAACACCCCGACGAGGCGGCTGCATCCCAATCGTAGTCGGGCATCAACGTGCC
>JBFFMO010001211.1:0-1771 GCA_041554035.1 Allomicrovenator sp.
ACGCAGAATTTCGCGTCGGGTGTTGTCCGCTTGAGACAACACAAAACCAACGGCCTCTTTGGGGATATTCTTTTCGGAGACTGCTCCCCGAAAGCCTTCCTCGCTAAGAGCGGTGTTGAGTCCGGAGATGATCGAACGTCGCAAGATCCCTGGAATCATCGCCTCAAGCCCTTTCAGCAGCCGAGATGCGTCCTCACCTGCGATATCGCTCCAGCTTTCTTCTTCGAGATTCTCTGGGTCGGTTTTCTTCGTGTTTTCGCTCAAGAATTCCTCACGATGGTCTCGTCACGATCGGGTCCTACCGAAACATAAGCCACGCGGACGCCCGACAATTCCTCGATGGCGTTGACGTACTCCTGCGCCGCAAGGGGTAGCGCTTCGAAGGTCTTGATATGAGTGATGTCTTCAGTCCAGCCTTTGAACTCACGAAAAACAGGGTGAACGCGGGCCAAATCATCGGCTTCGACGGGGACTTCATTGGTGAACGTGGCGCCGTCGAGCTCGTACGCGACACAGACTTTGAGAATCGGAAGGCCGGAAAGCACGTCGAGTTTTGTCATCGCAAAACTCGTAAAGCCATTGATTCGAGCGGCGTAGGTTAGCGCCACGGCGTCAATCCATCCGCAACGTCGTGGGCGACCGGTTGTGCTTCCGTATTCGCTCCCACGGTCGCGCAATTCCTGGCCCAGCGCGTCTTCGAGTTCCGTTGGAAAGGGGCCATTTCCAACGCGAGTGCAATAGGCTTTGGTGATGCCAACGACGTCTTGAATGGCCTGAGGAGGAATGCCCACTCCGACGCAGGCCGAGCTGGAGATCGTATGGCTTGAAGTGACAAAAGGATAGGTCCCGTGGCCGATGTCGAGCATCGTGCCTTGCGCGCCTTCAAGGAGGATCGATGCTTTGGCGTCGAGCAGTTCTCGAACTCGGATATTCGCAGGCCGAATATAGGGCCTGAGTTTTTCTCCGATTTCGACCAGTTGCGCGACAACGGTGTCGGCTTCAAATGTGGGCGCGCCTAACGCGGCCAGCAGCGCATTCTTCTCGAGCAGCGATTGGGTCACCTTGTCGCGCAGTCGTTGAGGATGAAGCAAATCGCCAGCGAATATGGCTCGACGCCCTACTCTGTCTTCGTAGCATGGACCAATACCTCGGCCTGTGGTGCCGATCGTTGTGGCTCCGCGATGCGCTTCGCGCGCCATGTCCAAGGCCTTGTGGTACGGGGCGATGACGCTACACTCGGAGCCGATAAGCAGCTGTGCTGGGCTCTTGATCACGCCGCGATCCTCGAGCGCCTTGATTTCGCCAAGCAGAACAAATGGGTCCAGAACGACGCCACCCGCGATGATATTCTCGACGCCTTCACGCAGGATACCGCTGGGAATGTGGTGCAGGACGGTTTTGTGTCCGTCGATCACAAGGGTGTGTCCGGCGTTATTACCGCCCTGGAATCGCACCACTGCGTTCACGTCGTCGGCGAATCGGTCGACAATTTTGCCTTTCCCCTCGTCGCCCCACTGCGCACCAATTATCGCTCGAACGGTCATTTCACTTCTCCAGCCAATATGTTTTGCAGCGCCCGAATCGACGATCCGAACTCGATCGGTTGGCCCTGGGCGTGGAGAGCTCTCTCCAGGCTTGTCAGGGCGACGACGATGTCGGTCGAATCAATATAACCGAGGTGACCGATACGGATGGTCGTATCTTTGAGTCGGTCCTGTCCTGCCGCAATCGTCACGCCATCCTTACGCATGAAAGATACGAGTCCCGAGGC
>JBFFMO010001212.1:0-1771 GCA_041554035.1 Allomicrovenator sp.
CGCCACTTCTCTCCAGCCATCCACGCCAGGCATCTCGCCTCCACCGCCGAGTAATCGCATACGACGAACTTCTTTCCCTCTGCGGGGACTATCGTCGTCCGGATGAGCTGGGACAGGGTGTCCGATACGGAGTCGAAGACCCAGCCGACGGTGTCGTAATCCGTGTGCTTGACGAGCCATCTCGCCCCTTCGAGATCGTGAAGGTGGTTCTGGGGAAGGTTCTGGGGCTGAAACACACGACCGGCGTCCCGACCCGTTCTCGAGGCGCCGTAGAACAAAAGGGTGCCTCTGATCCGACCGTCCGAGCAAGTGGCGCCTTCGAGGGCCACGTACTTCTTAATGGAAGTTCTTGCGAGTTCCTGTCTCAGCTCGAGGACCCGTTTCGTCACGGGATCCTCTGCAGCCTCCAGGAGCCCCACCACGGAATCTTTGGCCAGTGAGGTGACTTCTTCCTCGACGTCCGCCTGTGCGTTGAGCCAAGCCATCATTTGAGCCCCGGAATTGGGGTTGTCCATACCGGTGAGGGCTCTCGCCTCCGCCATGAACTCCGTGCGCATGGCCTCGTTGATGGCGAGGGCGTTCTCGACGAAATCGAGATCAACCCGCATGCCCCTGTTGTTGATGGTTTGATCCAGGTACCAGAACTGCCACTCGGAGTCCGGTACCGGAAAGGCGCTGAGCTTGCGGTCGGCTTCCCGTTCCGCCTCCACGTCCATCATGCAGTATTGCTTGAAGAGGTCCCACTTCTCCGGATTGTGCCACGGATAATTCCTGTGGCGCTTCCCGTTGACCTTCGTCGGCTTGCAGGGTTTGCAGAAATAGTTGATGAGTGCTTTTCCCACGCCCATCTTGGCTTTCTCCACGGGCATGTTGAGCACTTTCGACAATTCCCCCAGTGAACGGGGAAGTCCCAACTGAGAGGCATGTACGGCCGTACAGCGCCATTTGCGCATATCCAGTTTGAGATTGAAGGCTTTGGACAGGCACAGCATCTCAAAAGGGGCGTTGTGGGCCATCTTGATGCACGGATCGTTCGCCCACCATTCGACCAGCTCCTTGGCATCCGCCCGGTCGTCGTAGTCGTAGAAGTCGAGGATCTTCACCGGATCGTTGTCCACGGCGTAGGCCATCATCAGAATCTCGAAGTCCGGAGAGTCCACGTACTTGTGCATGCCGAATTTTTTAAGGTCCACGCTTGAATAGGTTTCTAAATCTATATGAACTGTCATTTGTTTTCCTCCCTAAAATAAAAAGCCGAGATTTCTCTCGGCTTTGATCTTGCTATTCGAACATTGAATCCTCACCCGAGAAGCCGTCATCGAATGCGGCAGTGGCATTACCTGCTCCGCCACCCAATGGTTCTCCGTCCTTCACTTTCTGGATGTGGTTAAGGCCACACGCCACGCCCTTGTTACCCTTGTTGCTGTAGGCGTAGAAGTTGATGTTCACCCTGCCGTATATGCCTGAGTACCACTCGGTCTCGTCTGTGAGAGGGATGAGCTTGTTTTCGATGTCCCTTTCGGTGCCCACAAGCCCTGGCTTGCTGGTGCTTGAGGCGTTCATCACCCAGTGGCCCTTGCAGTGCTCGTCGTACTCGCCACCGTTCGGTTTCTCGCCGTCGCCATCGTGCAGCGGGTTCTTAGGGCTCTTGATGCCTTTGAGCTTTTGGTGCCCCTCTAAATCATTGGCCACGGCGTTCACGATGCACTCTTTGATGGCTTTTATCGTGTCGGTGTCGCTCTTTGGGATCAGAAGCTGTACGGAATACTTC
>JBFFMO010001213.1:0-1771 GCA_041554035.1 Allomicrovenator sp.
CCTTCGCCGTCGTCTTTGACGACGATTTCAGTGCCTTTTCGCCCACTCTTGATCGTGAGCGTGATCTCGGAATTTGAGTTGCATGCCTCGATGGCATTCGTCAGCAGATTCAACAGCGCTTGCTTGATGCGGTCGGAGTCGACCCAGATCAATTCGGGCCCATCGACCACCACCTTAAAACGGATCTCTGAAGCCTCCATGGTGGGCCCAAGGGTCAGTCGAATGGAGTCGGCGAGCCCTTTGGCGCTTACCCAACGGGGATAAATCTCGATGGGTTTGGCAAAGTCCATGATCTCAGTGGTGAGGTTCGTGATTCTCCGAATTTCTGAACGCATCGCGTCCATGATCGGACCCTCGCCGTTTTCGGTGCCGTCTTTTGCCCGGAGTTTCCGTTCCAGAAGGGTCACGTTCAGGGCAAGTGCGTTTAGTGGATTGCGGATTTCATGGGCCAGACCGCTCGCCAACGCCGCAGGGACCTTCAATTTCAACTCCATCATGTTGTCCCAGTACGACTGGAGCATGATGGTCAATTCGATATCCAAGAGCCGATGCATGGCTCGCATGTGGCGAAACCCGTGTTTGCCTAGGGCATCGCAATGCCAGATGATTTCTTCGATTTCGGAACGAATGATGTTCATGGCGCCAAACATGAAATGGGGCAGCAACCCCACGGCGACGTGAACGCGTCCGATGCGCATCCGCTTCTGAAAGTAGGCATCGTCGTAGACACCGCAAAAGAGCTCGGCGACCCATTCATAGAGTGAGCCCCGCAATCTCTCGACCTGCTCGGGGCTCTCAAACACAGCCTGCGTGCGCGGATTATTTTCCAGCCCTGTGTAAAATGCATCGACGACTCGGTCCAAGTCAGGCAGCACGCAGTCCCGAGCTTCAACGAGCAGCGCCGCATCCTCCGCTGAGAAGCCCATATAATCTTTGATTTCGTCGAAAACGAGCATCTGCGTCCCAATACAAGGCTAACGGGGCTACCCACTCCAAGGTTCGTGCCAAAGGTTGCACAAAGGCGGAAACACTTGTGTATGTTGAGACTTGGGGCCCCGAAGTCAGCTTTTGGTGATTCGGGGGCACGAAAAGAATGCGAACGTACGGGAGATGATGCGAAAATATTTCGCGGCAAAGTCTCTCTTGTTGAGCTAATTGGCAACACTGTCATGATGTCGTCATGGTTTATTTCATACTCTTGGTCTCGTTGTTGGTTAGCGCTTGTGGAGCCGCCCCGCCGGCCGACGATCCGCGATGGGTCACCCGGCCTGCCGATCGCACCACACTTTGTGATGAAGGAGACGGGACTGCCTGCCGCGACATGGCGCTTGAGCTGATGGAGGCGCCGGCGACGAGCGCGAGCGCGGTGCGGGTATTCAATCTACTCGACCGAGCCTGTCAGCTTGGAGATATCGAAGGTTGTTATCACCTTGCCGTGCTTTGGGAGCGTGGCATTGGCGCACCGCCCAACGTCGAGGAAGCACGCGCGCTCTATCAGGCGATGTGTGAAAAAGGGCATACGTCTTCATGCAATAATCTGGCGTTGTTGGTGGCGCGCGTCGACGGAAATCTGGAAGAATCCAATGCCCTGCTCCAGAGCGCTTGCGAACAGGGCGATGGCACGGCGTGTTTTAATGTGGGTTGGCGCGCCGAACAGTCGGGCGCGCTGGAGATCGCAGCGAGCCAGTATCGACGGGCGTGTGACCTCTCGTTTTGGGAGGGGTGTTTTTATCTGGGGTACATGAATCGATACGGCAAAGGCATGCCGCTC
>JBFFMO010001214.1:0-1769 GCA_041554035.1 Allomicrovenator sp.
GGGGCTTTTGCCGAACAGATCCGCGAAATCAGCCTGTTCATGGTCAGCGCTGGCGTCAAAAGCGGCGACCGCGCCGCTGTACTGGCCCCAAATCGGGTCGAGTGGATGTCTGCAGCTCTTGGCATCCAATCCATCGGCGGGGTGATGGTCCCCATCTACCCCAACAGCACCGCCGAACAAATCGGCTACATCTTGCGTCATAGCGACGCTCGTGTGGTCTTTGTGGACACTCCTGAACTGCTAAGCCGGCTTTATCAGGCCTGGTCAGATCTGGATGGGGTTAAAAAAATCGTGCTTTTGGACGATGCCGTTGACCCGGTCAAAGTCCTGCACGGCCTACGCACGGACGGCCAACAAGTGCCGTCCTACGCCGATGTCGAACCACGGGTGATTTCGCTTTCAAACGCGTGCGAAATCGGCAACGCCCTTGGCGAAGAAGAGCCTGCGCTTTTTGAAAACCTGATGAATTCGGTGTCGCTCGACCAGTTTGGAACGATGCTCTACACCAGCGGCACCACGGGCCCGCCCAAAGGCGTCCCGTTGACGCACCGCAATGTAGCCGTGAACGGACGCGACTGGCTTCAAAGCAACGCATCGCTTGTGGACGAAGGCTCGGTCGACCTTTTATGGCTCCCGATGAGCCATATTTTTGGTTTCGGCGAGGCCTGCCTTGGCAACACGTTGGGGTTTATGACGTACCTGTCAGACCCAGTCAGCGCCTTGGCCAAATTGCCCGAAGTCCGACCCAATATCTTTATGAGTGTCCCGCGATATTTTGAAAAAATCGCGCAATTGGCCTCGGCCGAAAAGGACCCCGAACGCCGTAAAAAGAAGCTCGCCGAAATCACCGGAGGCCGTTTCCGCTTCTGCCTTTCCGGGGGTGCGGGACTCAAAAAAGAGGTCAAAGAATTCTTCTGGGAAAACGGGATTTTGATCATCGAGGGATACGGCCTGACTGAGGCCAGCCCGACGATCACCCTAAATCGCCCCGATGCCTTCCGGTTTGACTCGGTCGGCAAGCCCTTCCCTTCGGTCGAAGTTAAATTGGCCGAGGACGGTGAAATCCTGGCCAAAGGCGAAAGTATTTTTTCGGGTTACCACAAAGACCCGGCCGCCACGCAAGAGGCGTTCACCGAGGATGGCTGGCTTAAAACCGGCGATCTGGGCCGCTTTACCGACGATGGTTATATCCAAATCATCGGTCGAAAAAAAGAAATTCTGGTCACGGCCGGTGGCAAGAATATTTCGCCCGTAAACATCGAAAACCGATTCATGGACGACCCCTATTTTGCCCAGGTCGTGCTCTGGGGAGACGGCGAAGGTTATCTGGTCGCAGGTGTTTGGCCCAACGAGGCTGCCATCATCGCCAAATTGGGCGCAGACGCCTCGGACCAAGAAATCCACGCCTTCCTTTCCCCACGTATCGAAAAAGCCAACGGCGAGTTGGCGCGATACGAAACCATCAAAAAATTTGTGGTGATTCGTGAGCCGCTGACGGTCGAAGCCGGATTCCTCACGCCAACCCTCAAAGTTAAACGCAAGCAGGTCTACGCGACGTTTTCGGACCGCGTTCTGCCCCTCTATAAAGGTTAGTTATGGCCAGTCGAATCATGAATTTGGTGCGGCATTTCGCGAAAAAACCAGAAATCGGGATGACTCCTGCCGACGTCGTTTTCAGCGAAAATAAATGGAGGCTTTTGCGCTATCGATCTGAGGGAACAACCGGCCTGCCGATCTTGCTGGTGCCCTCGTTGATCAACCGGCATTAC
>JBFFMO010001215.1:0-1767 GCA_041554035.1 Allomicrovenator sp.
GTGCGATGCGTATCCAGTACGTACGTTGAGATGACGAGGTGAGTATGGATGTTTCAGCTTTAATCGGTGGAATGATGATTGGACTCAGCGCCGCCGGGCTCTGGGTGTTTAACGGGAGAATCGCCGGGATCTCCGGGATGATTTCAAACGTCGGAGACGACCAGCCTCCCGCTGGCTTGCCCTTCCTTTTAGGCTTGATTGGGGCTGGCTGGGTCATCTCACTTGTGTCCGGCACTCCGGAACCCCTCACCACGGGCTTGCCCATGGCACTCGTGTCCGGCGGTCTTGTCGGTCTAGGCACCTTTTTGGCCAACGGGTGCACCAGTGGCCACGCCGTTTGTGGGATTGCTCGCCTTTCGGTTCGATCGGTCACTTCGACCGTCATTTTCATGCTCGTTGCGGGCATCACCGTTTATTTCAAGGCACTTTAATGAAGACCATCGCTTCACTTTTTTCGGGTGCACTCTTCGCGCTGGGGCTGTCGATCTCAGGCATGACTGATCCCGCCAAGGTCACAGGATTCCTTGATGTCACCGGCGCCTGGGACCCGTCTCTGATTTGGGTCATGGTTGGCGCCATCGCCGTTTTTGCATCCGCCTTCTGGGGGTTCAAGAAAAGCCGGCCAATACTCGCCCCGACTTTCAACGGACCGCAAAGCGGCATGAAGGTTGATGGCCGATTGGTGGTCGGAAGCACGCTTTTTGGTCTTGGCTGGGGGCTCTCCGGAATTTGTCCGGGGCCCGCGCTCGTGAATGCAGCGTCGGGGGGGGCGGTCTATCTGGCTTTCGCCTTCGCGATGGCGACGACGCTTATGGTCTCGCGCCGCGTTTCCCAGAACAGCACGACACGTCATGCCGATGATGTGAAGCTCGCTTGATCATTTGAAGAGCGGATTTCGCCACTTGCCGTCCGAGGCATAGGCCACTCGCAGGGGCTGACCTGCGATGTTGAACGACACACCGCCGCCGAGTCCCCATGGGATGTCACGTTTGACCAGCAAGTTCTGCACGCCCACTGCAATGGCGTTATAGGACATGCCGATCGGCACAGCGACCGCCGTGGTCTGAGCTGGACCGATGTTTCGGCTCAATTGAACCGCGCCATCATTGAATTTCGAAGAAAAGAGGTCGAGCGACCAGTCGAGTCCATTGATGGGAATCTCGTACTCGTTGGGATTCAACACGTCCAGATTCAGGCCGACGTCCAAACGGTTGGTGGTCAGTTTCTTCAAGAGAGCGCTTTTGAACGTCACGCTGGGCGTTTTGCAGCCCGTTGACACCGTCAGAAGGGCGAGGGCGGTCACTAGAAGGTATCGGTTCATCAAAGGTCTCCTACTCTAAATCCAACAAATTGTGCATCAACAGGGCCTTGATCGCTTTGGCCCGCCAAAATCGACAGATTCATGTCCCCCGACATGGCCCCGTCCGTCAATTGGTCGATGGCTCCGTCACGATTGGTGTCCACCAATCGAGCAGATCCCGCCATCGCCATACCCAGAGGGACGTTGAAACGATCGACAAACCCGTTCACCTGGCCAAAGACACCGTCCTGACAGTTGCCGATCAAATCGTTCAGGCTCAGCCCGACCTCGACCCCACCTACATTGACCCCCAAAGAACCGTTGTCACCGGCCAAACGTCCGGCGAGCCCCCGGCAGTTGATGGCGCCCATGACGACGTCTCTAAATCCAACCTTTTCCGTCGGTTCATCGGGCAGAATCTGGTTAGCCAATAAATAGAGGCCAAGACGCCCATAGTTGAGGTCCAC
>JBFFMO010001216.1:0-1764 GCA_041554035.1 Allomicrovenator sp.
AGGCACCGAGAATCCGCTGCCCTTTACCGCCACCGCCACCGATCGCCTTGAGGCGGACGCGGCTCTGTGGGTTTTTCTTAAACATGTCGACACACTCGATTTCGGCCTGCTTACCGAGCTCTTCGACCGAAAAGAGGTCAAAGACTTCATCGCTTACTTAAAATCGTGCCTGAATCCTGACGATGAAGTGAATCTGCGACGGATCGTCAACGTACCTCCGCGTGGCCTTGGCCCCGTGACGGTTGACCGGATTTCACAGTACGCACACGAGCACAAAATCACGTTTTTTCGGGCGCTCGAAGCCGTGGCCGCAGGCGAAGTCGAAATCGAGAATGTGAGCCATGGGCCCCGTGAAAACCTGACGGGCCTTGTCGAGTTGCTGAAACGCTTTCATGGCCGTTTTGATACCAACATCAAATTGAAAGAGACCGCACGCGAGTTGCTCCACGATCTCCATTTCATCGACTATATTCGCAGCACCGAAAACAGCCCCAAGATCGCATCAAAACGCATCGATAACGTCGAAGAAGTCCTTTCGAGCATCGCAGCCTTCGAAACCAGATCGGGCGGCACACTCGATGGGTTCCTGACGCGGATCACGCTGGATCAGTCCAATACCGGCTCCCAAAAAGAAGAACCCGACGCCGTGCAGTGCATGACGATTCACGCCTCAAAAGGATTGGAATTCCCCGTCGTGTTTTTGGTGGGCATGGAAGAAGGTTACCTTCCCCACGACCGCAGCATCACTGAGCGTGGAGGAATCGACGAAGAAAGAAGACTCGCCTATGTCGGAATCACACGCGCCAAAAAGCATCTGTATTTGACGCTGGCCACGACACGGACACGATTTGGCCGCAAAGACGACCGCGAGCCCAGCCGCTACCTCAAAGAAGTCCCGACCGAAATGCTCACGTCCAATACGGCAGACGCCAGTTCGCCTCTTGCTGAGAAGAGAGAAGAGCAAAACAAGAAATATCTCGACGCCCTGCGCGCCACGATTTTCAAGGACCCGGAATGACTTCTGACCCGAGTGCTGTTAATCCGGCCAACGAGGTTGAGTGATGCATCGAAGAAATTTTCTAAAAGCCATGGGAGCAACCCTTCTTATCGCTCCGTCGGCGCACGCGATGGGCGAAGAAGACCGTTATGCCGTCGGGCTGCTTGAGTATTCTGGAAACTTCAATCCACGGCCGACCGCGCTTCGACGCCTGCTGCTCGAAACCGAAAAAGTGACCAATATTCGGGTCAACACCAACGAGCTGATTCTCAAGACCAGCGACCAAAACCTTTGGAACACCCCGATCCTTTTTTGGGCCGGCGACCGAAAATTCGCACCGTTTTCCGAAGAGCAAATCTCGATCCTTCGCCGCTACCTTCAGGCCGGCGGAATGCTGGTGATCGACTCCTCCGATGGGCTTGAGGACGGCCCATTCACGCAATCGGTGAAACGGGAGCTGCTGCGGATCTTCCCAGATCGAAATATCGCGCGAATTCCTAAAGACCATGTCGTCTACAAATCGTTCTACCTCATCGAAGCGCCGCTCGGGCGACTGACCATCGCTCCTCATCTGCTTGGCGTTTGGGACGATGAGCGCGTTTCGGTTGTGTTGAGTTCAAACGACATGCTCGGCGCCTGGGCGCGCGACAATTTTGGCAACTGGCTCTACGAGTGTTCGGGCGGCGAGCGTCAGCGCGACCTTTCGTTTCGTATGGGCGTGAACCTGTTGATGTACTCGCTATGCATCAACTACAAGGCCGACCAGG
>JBFFMO010001217.1:0-1764 GCA_041554035.1 Allomicrovenator sp.
ACCAGCGGGGGGCCGCCTTCTTCGGGTCCAAAAAACGCCGCCATCAGGGTGCGGATGATCAACGGATTCTCCACCGCGACCTTCACGTGGTTCACGATGAATATGCGCAATGCTTCTCGTGGAGACTCAGCGGCCATCGCAGGACCCAGAGCGTTTTCGTCCAAGTAGCTCATCGCTGAGTTCATCAAGGCTGCAAAAACAGCCTCTTTTCCCTCGAAATAATAATACATCATCGGAATCGACATCTTGGCCGACTCGGCCAACTGCCGCACGCTGGCAGCGGCGTACCCTTTTTTGGCAAAGACCTGTGCCGCACCCACCAAGATCCGCTGCGCGCCGTCCGGTAGTCCGGAACTCGCGATGATCGGTGAAATATGTAGGGTCTCTTCAGTCATTTGTTTTAACGTTCGTTAAAGCCATCTTTCATACATTTATTAAACGCTCGTTAAAGTACCCGCAAGCTTCTTTTTGCCACGTTTGTGTGAAGATTTTTGCACAAAGCAAGCAAAGTGGTCGTTCGATGAGGTAGGCTCCCCCAATGTCGAAGTTCACCAACAGATTATCCAGACTGCACCAGTCCCGAATCCGGGCGTTGGACCACGCAGACGATCGTCCTAACGGTGTCTACGATGCCGATGTCGACACTGCTCAACCGACAGCATCCCTGCCACCCGCGCCCACAATTTGCCCGTGGACCAAAGCCGGAGCCCGGGGCCCCGACCTGCATTTCGTGAATCATCACCGGCAAGCGATCGGAAATATGGGACTGGCCGACGCGCGGTGCGGACTGCCCGTAGGCTGGTCGGAACAGACCTCCCTCATTGAGGATATTCCGCACGACCGAGTGGGATTTTTTGACATCGAAACCAACGGACTGGGCACCGATTGCATCTCGTTTTGCCTGGGTTTGGCGTATTGGAATGAAGACGGCCTGGAAATCACGCAGTGGATTTTGGAAGATCCGATTCACGAGCGCAGAACCCTGGAGTCGTTGGCGAGCGCGCTCGAGAAGTTTGATGCGGTGGTGACCTTTAATGGGGCGTCGTTCGATTTGCCGCGAGTCATCGCCCGGATGGCCCATCACCGCGTGGCCTCACCCTTCGACCGACTCGTTCACGTGGATTTGCTTCGGGTGGCACGTAGACTCTTGCCCCGACAATCGATGTCTCTTCCGGATCTGGAGAGAAAAGTCCTCGGTATCTATCGGCAGGGCGATATCCCCGGCTCAGAGGCCCCAATTCGTTGGAACACCTATGCACGAACGGGCGTGATCTCTGGGCTGCTGCCCTTATTCACCCATAATACCCAAGACGTGATCTCATTGGTGGCGTTGAATGCCTCGTTCGTGCGTATACTGCGTCCTGAAGCGGCACGCGTACCCACTCCTAAAGAGCCGGTGCCACAAAATTCAGCCCTACCCAAACGCCAGCCTGACGACTCCAGCATGCAGGAGCGGCTGAACAAGGTTTACCGCCTTCGAAGCGGCCACTCGACCCGCCGAGCCGCGCCTCCCGCTGAGCCCGCACCTTCGCCCGCCGCACATTATCTGGGCGCGCGCATCAAGACGCTGCGGGTCGAAGCCATGGCGCTGATCAAGTCCGGCAATTCTGACGCAGCACTTCCCCTTCTGCACGAGATGGTAGCGCTCTCTCCGGCCAATCCATTCCCGCTCGCCGAACTCGCCCGCTACTACCTTGAAAATAACGAGCTCGAACTGGCTCGTGTTTTTGAGGCTCGCCTCAAAGGTCTGGGCATGGGCCTGAA
>JBFFMO010001218.1:0-1761 GCA_041554035.1 Allomicrovenator sp.
CGCGACGAAAACATCGCAGAATCCTGTGCGCGAGGGTTGGCAAAAAGCCTCACGACGGCTGACCGCCACCATTTCCCGCAACTCATTGATGCATTCGACTCGGTCCACCGACGGCGCCTGGCCTCCCGCGACGAAGCCGGCGTCAAAACCGAGGCGTATATCCTTCGCGCCATCGGCAAAATCGTCGGGGAGCTACCAAACGGTGACGCTCAGATTCAACAGGTGGCGTTGAGAGCGCTTTTCGACGCCGAAGACCTCCGTCCTATTCTGGTCACGGCTTTGGACCTGCTGGAGCAGGCCACCCCGGCTAAAGGAGTCCCGCCCACGCAGCGATGGCCTGCGGATCAGATCAGAGACCTCGCCATGCTGGCGTCGTCCTCAGATCGAGAGGTGCGAAGCCGCGCGCTGCATCTGCTTGTACGCGGTGCCAAACCGGGCATCGACTCACTGACCCCGATCGCTCAACGGCTGACGTTTGAACCCGATGACGTGCTGATATCGGCCGTGATTCCGCTGCTCGAACTCGTGGGTTCAGAGCGAGCCCGCGCCATTTTGACCGAGTTTTCAAACGGCTCGAATGAGGCGGTCGTTGTGGCGGCGCAAGCGTCACTGCAACGTTGGAGAAATGCCCAGCAATGGGTGGACGCCGAGTTCGACGAAAAGTTTTAGGACCAGCGGAACGCTTCCATCGTCTGGATTTCGTCGTAGGTCGGCACAAAGCCGGTCGCTTCCCAAAACGGTCGCGCATCGATGACGATCGGATATTTCACATGTGAAATAGCGCCCTTGGGAAGGTTCGGGAGTCCGAATCGTCCCAGCATCGTCGTGAGCAACGATTCCGGCAGCGGTACGCGCTTACGACCCGTGACTTCGATCGCCAACGAAAGCGGCACGGGCTGCGGCCCGGCAACATTATAGACGCCGTTGAGGCGTGCCTCGTGCGCCAAGGCGATGGCCTGGGCGACGTCGTACTCGTGCATGAATTGGAAAAGCGGATCGTAACCAAGCACGGTCGGCACACGCGGCCCACTCAGGAAACTCGCGAAGGTCCCATGCTTCAGCGGCCCAAGCGTGTAGACCATACGCAAAACCGCGGTTTTCAACTCCGGATAGCGCCATAGTGCCGAGCCTGCGTAAAGGTCGGCGGCCACAAGGTCCGAGAGCTCGGGATAGGTCATGATGCCTGTCGGGGGCTCGTCTTCAGTATGATAGAGGGCCGAATCAGGCCCCGCGCCGTAATAGGTGTGGCGACCCACAAAAATCACCTGTTCCACACCGTAGTTATGGCAATGCTCGAACACCGCACGCGTGCCGCCCAGGTTGATGCGTTGGCGCTCTTCGCTCATGCGGGTCGTGAGGTGAGTCACGGTCGCCATATGAATCACGGAATCGGGCCGTTCGGTTCGAAAAACGTCTTCTGCCGGACGTTTACGAATGTCCGCAGCGATGACCCGAATGCCTTTCGGTGCGTCCGGCCAGGGACGTTGGTCAATCCCGATGACGCGATGCCCCTTCTCTACCAACGTTTTGGCGACCACTCGCCCCAATTTGCCTGAGACACCCGTAATCAGAACCTTCATGGGGCCTCCGGCAGCTGAAAGGGGGCGTCGAGAGAGTCTCGGCGCGATAACCCTAGCTCGATGAGCTCACCGATATAGCTTTGGATTTGATTCACGTACTCGTTGATGATGTCGTCGTCTTCGTTGCCGTCGCCCTCAAAAACCATCGGCTTGCCGTAGTAGATCTGACACGGAACAGGGC
>JBFFMO010001219.1:0-1760 GCA_041554035.1 Allomicrovenator sp.
GATGCCCGCTCCTGGTGTACGCGCTTCAATTTCGCGAACAAGCGACCCGCCAAGAATCTTGATGAAAGCCAAATCTGCTGCTTTGGCCACACCCGTGTTGCCTTCCATTAAGGCGAGTCGGGCCAACACGAGCTTGGACACTCCGTAGAGCATTCCGCGATCGACTTGTGCCAGCGCCTGATCCCGCATCTCCAGATCAGTCGCGACCTCGGCGCCGTCTAAGTCGCGCCAGCAGCGGAATCCAAGGATGCCGTCCCAGACGTATTCGTGTGCGATGGGCGCCGAATCCTGCAGATAACCCGCCAGACCGATGCCCAAATCCCGCGGCAGATCGCCGGTATAATAGGCGTAGGCCGAATCACAGTCTTTCTTTGCGGTCGCGCAGGTCGTCGCCTCTTTGAAGACCGAGATATGGAAAAACCACAAGAGAGTCGCTTCGATCGTCGCGGCATTGACCTCCGGATCGTTGCCCAAAATCCCCTGTTCGAATGCGGTCGTCAGCAGCGGAATCATCTGGGCAGGCCCGACGCAGCGATCGATGTCCATGGCGGGCACCCCTTCGTCTCGGCAACTCAGGGTGGTGCCGGCGCCGTCGGTGACCGGGGCAAAATGTTCGTCCTCTCGACGCGACACCCTCGATAAAAGTCCCTCGCCGGGAGCAAATGCATCGTAGGCGTTCGTGAAATCGGCCGAAGATGGAACGCCGTTACGCCATAATAGGTCGGCGATCGTCTCGAAGGCGGCAACACGAGCTGCCGAGGAAATACTGGGTTCAAAGGCGTGGTAGACGTTGTCGTCGGAAATGCAGGCGGCCCATGAATCATCGGCACCCGGCGTATAATCGGTGGCCAGGCGCTCACAGCTATTCGTGACGTTATTTGTCGCGTTATTCGAGGAATTATTCGTCCCATTGGTCGAATTATTCGTTTCATTATTCGAGGCGTTATTCGTCCCGTCCGTTGAATTATTCGTCGTATTATTGGCGTTATTTGCGGTGACCACAGGGTCGTCTTCACCGCATGCGACCAAGCTCAACGCCCCAACCAAACAAATCACCAACGACTTCAAATCCATACAACCTCCTGAAAATTCGCGACGCCTCTTTCTAGACGGGTTCTCGACGATTCGCAAAGCCCCACAGGCTAGAAGCCTACCTCCACCTGCCAAGTGACGCTTCGACCGGGGCCGTTGATGCTGCTCCCGTGGTAGCGGTAGGCGGTGTCTCCAAGGTTTTCAAACACGGCGTTGATGGCGATTCGTTCATCAATTCGATACCCGCCGCGCAAATCAAAAACAGCAAAACCTGGCGTCCCACCTCGTGGAATCCTCTCGTCGCTGACGTCCTGCAATGCAAGGCGATCCTGAGAAGTGGCCCAGCGCATGGACGCACCGACATGCGCTCCTTTGGCAAAGCGCCAGGTGAGTTCCATCGTCCCGTTCAACGGCGGTATCCGAGACAACGGCACCTTTTCATCCTCTCGCCCGTCTTCAGGCGAGGGCCCTTCGCCCCAGGCGTATGAAATCGTCGCGCGCGCCGTAACCTTGTGGGGCAAAAATCCCACCGCACCACCTTCGGCCCCCCATATTTCGGAGGTTCCGGGCAGATTAATCAGTCGAAAGCGCGACCACGAAGAATTACAGGCGGGGGTCAACGGTGGGCATTCCAGGACGTTGCTCGGTTGGCGTGCGATGGCGTCCTCAAGAGTCGTGCGAAATCCCCAGACGTCGAGCTGCAACGCCGTGGTGCGCACGACAGCACC
>JBFFMO010001220.1:0-1760 GCA_041554035.1 Allomicrovenator sp.
CTGACTGACGCGCGCGGATTTGGTCGCGATCAAAGTCTGGAAGTTGAGGATGTTCAGCAGGGCTGTCTCAAGCAGTTGGCACTGCAGGATGGGGCCTTTCACACGGAGCAGCGGTTCGTTCGCAAAAACCGGGGTGCCTTCCTCGACTGCGTCGATATCACACGAGAATTCCAACGCCCCAAGGTAGGTCAGGAAATCATCATGAAACAACGACTTCCCGTCGATCCCTTTGAGCGTACGAAGGTAAGCAATATCGCTTTCATCAAACGAGAAGCCCTCAAGAAACTCGATGACGGGCCCGAGGCCTGCCGCGATCGTGTATCCGCTTCCGAAAGGTGGCTTGCGGAAATACAGATGAAAACACGCCTCTTGTTCATGCATCCCCATGGCAAAATAGCCATCGGCCATGGTGAGTTGGTAGAGGTCGGTCAGCAGGGCTTGAGACGTCATGAGAATTCCGGGCAGTGCGCGATTCAGAGCTTGTCGAATCGTGCTTTGATTTGCTTCAAGGCTTCACCGCGTTTTGCAGCTCGCAGGTTCTTTCGTTTGGTGTCGATGGCGCCAAGATTACAGGCTTTTTTGACCTGATTGCTGATTCGAAGCGCCAGAGATTCCACCTTCTGGCTGCCATCGGATCGTGTTTCCACGACTTCCCAGTTTCCGGCTTGGCCGTTCGGGTCGCGCTTTTCCCACTCTTTTTTGGCACATTCACCTGGCTTCACTTTGGCGGCTTGATAGGCCAAGACCGCTTTATCATTGGCCAGGACTTGATCGAAGCCCTTCAATTCGTCGAATTCGTCACGAATCAAGGTGTAGACCTCTGGCAATGCAGCGGGGCGTGCTTCGGGCAGAACGACTTTGGCCGGACGGGTGTTGGTGAAACGACTGGCCGCGGCGATCAGTGTGAGGTCAGCATCGCGAGTGGTCGCTTCTTTGGCTGCCATCTGCACCTCGGCATTGCTCACGATGGGCCGGAAACATTCGCCATTGGCGCGCAGAATCTGGCCGTGCGTCAGCAAGAATGCCTCGTCTTTACGAATCGTTGCGGTTTTGGGGTCGCGCTCGTAGGGGGCGACATCAAAATCCTTGGCGGCGTAGATGAAAAACTCCTCAGGAGCCTGCGTGAACGCCAATCGTGCCGCTTCGACGCCATTTCCGCTGTCGATCCGGCAGGTCGGTGCGATTCCGAATCGGCTCAGGTCTTTGGCCAGCGGGGCTGCGTCGGCTGCTGGTTTGTCGACGAGTTGTAGGGTCGAAGGGCTTTCGCCAAAAACAATTTGGGCGATGCCAATGGGGCCAGCCACTTGAACTCGCGAGCCATTTTTCACCGCAATCGGCGAGCTCGCATGATGGCAGTCTTGGAGCGTCTTGGCGCTGTCCTGACATTCTCGCAGCGAGAACCCTTGCTCAGGGTTTCTTGCAAAGATTTGATAGGGCACCCCCAGAGTCTCGTCGGTCAAAAACTCGATCTGGGCGCCTTTTTCGGCGGATTCGATGGGGATCGCGATCGTGACCTTTTCATTGCCCTTCAGCTGGACCTTGAACACAGGTCCCTCGGGCCGGCTGCTACTGCTTGCGGCCGCGACCGCAAACTGACCACCACCAAGCCGAGTCGCCACAACACTCCAGCCAAACGCACGCTCTGAAGCGTCCATGGCGCCAAGGGTCGCCGCAAGTGCAGCACGGGCGTTTTCAATCGCAAGGGCGTTGGTTTCGTTGGGTGATTTTCGGCCGTTTTCAAGCGCGTCGGCGTACGACCA
>JBFFMO010001221.1:0-1760 GCA_041554035.1 Allomicrovenator sp.
ACAAAGATGCGGGGAATATCTGGATAGGCTTCAAACACAGGCAATTCGGCGTTCAACATCTCGTCGTGGATGAGCAGCACTTTCATGGCGCACCCCCTGCGTCAAAAAGCTTTGCATGCAGCATTTCGTAGGTCTCATCAAATGGACACGCGTGCCTGGATTCGCAGTCCACACACGAATTAGGCCCTGCGTATTTTTGAAAATTATCGCGATTAAAAATATAGGGTTTTGACGAAAATGTTGAGGCAATCCACTGCCAAGAAAGTGTATTGCTCGCACGGTCGCCATCGAGCAACTCCCCGTAATACCAAGCCGCCGCCGCTCGCCAATCCACCTTGCGATGATGCACGACGTAGCTGGCAAACCACATGCGCCCATGATTATGCACATAGCCGTTTTCGGTCAGGTCGCGCGCAAATTGATCCATGCAAAAAAGCCCCGTTCGGGCTTCGCGAATATCATCGGGCAAGGGCAATTCACCCAGCGGAACTTTGGGCGTTTCGATGGGCGAATAAATCCCAGTGCCACGCTCCGCCCACACGCGGCGCCAGTAGTCTCGCCACGCCAACTCAAACACGAATTTATGGGCTCCCGCTTGGTAGCGTTCGATGGCCGCGTGCGCCGCTTCGTTCAGCGTAAGAACCCCATGGCGAAAATACGGTGATAGACGGGTGACCTGACCATCGAGATGATTGCGAGTTTGGGCATAGGCCGGTGCATCAACCCGGGCAAGCGCCGTCAGCGCGGCTTCGCGTGTGCCATCCCACTCGCAGTCTGGGCCATCCACCTCGGGGAAAAGCTCTCGAATTTGCTGATAACGAGCGTCACGATCTTCTTCCAACAGAAATTCTACGACCCGATTCGTCATCCTTGTGGCCTCGAGGTCTAAAGTGCGTCCAAATTGCCCAGCATCCGCGCCGCTTCAGCGCGGAACTCGGTTCGCTGTTCATCACTTAGACGTAAGAGGTTTTTCACCATCAGCGCCGTCCGTGGGTTATTGGCAAACGAGTCGATGTGTTTGTCCAAAAAGTTCCAATAGAGCGTTGTCATCGGACAAGCGTCCTCGCCGGTTTTGACATCAGGGCGATAACGGCAACCGGTGCAATAATTACTCATTCGCTTCACGTAGGCGCCGCTCGCGACATAGGGCTTGCTGGTAAACCGTCCACCATTGGCAAAGAGCGCCATGCCCGCGGTATTTGGCAGTTCAACCCACTCGACGGCGTCGACGTAGACTGCCAGATACCAATCGCAAAGCTGCTGCGGCAAAATCTCTGCGGTGACGCCAAACATGCCCGTGATCATCAAGCGTTGAATATGATGCGCATAACCGTGTTGCAGGGTTTGTCCGACCACGTGTCGCATGCAGTTCATCTGCGTATCGCCCGTCCAATACCAGCTCGGCAATTTATTTTGGTGGTCAAAATGGTTGGCTTTTTTTAGGGCATCGCCATCCAAAAAATACACGCCACGAATGAACTCGCGCCAACCAAGAATCTGCCGAATAAACCCTTCTGCGCTCGCAAGGTCGATATCACCCGCGTTGTAGGCGGCCTCGGCGCGGTCGATGACTTCTCTAGGCGATATAAGCTTCAGATTCAGACTGCTCGACAAGAGGGCATGCCAACCAAAGGGCATCGTGGTCCACATCGCGTCTTGATGCGGGCCAAATTTAGATAGGCGATGAATGATAAAATCGTCCAACGCACCAAGGGCTTGGGCGCGTGTGACCGGCCAGTTGAAGTTTGCCGTCGTCCCTG
>JBFFMO010001222.1:0-1756 GCA_041554035.1 Allomicrovenator sp.
ATCGCCGTCGCAGTCAAGATTTTGCTTGAGGCCGCACAGACCAATATCGACGCATTTCGACGCGAGATAAAGGCCGCGGCACGACTGGCGCATCCCAATATCATCGCCCTTTACGATTTTGGCGTCACGACCGCGTCGCATGGTTCGGACCTGCCGATCGGCACGCCCTGGCTCGCGATGGAGCTTGCCGACCATTCGCTCGTCGGCTTTGCTGGCGTCGACCATTTTGTCATCTTACGCCGCCTGTGTTTGGACATCTTGGCCGCCCTTTCCCACTCGCACTCCCGGAAAATCATTCATCGAGACCTGAAGCCTGGCAATGTGTTGGTGGCCACAGAAAGGGGGCGACTCGTATTCAAGCTCACCGATTTTGGCATCGCGCACGCACGTGGAGAGTCCACATCGACGCGAGAAGTCTTTGCCTCGGCCGCGGGAACTCCCTGGTACATGGCGCCTGAGCAAATCGAATCGCGATGGCGAGACTACGGGCCATGGACCGACCTGTACGCGCTTGGGTGCATGATTTGGGAACTGAGCACGGGCGAAACGCCATTCCTGGGGAAAACTCCTTTGGACGTTGCCCGGGCGCAACTCATGGACGAGCTGCCAGACTTCAAGCCACGATTCGCCGTCCCTGAGGGATTCGAAACGTGGCTGAGGACACTGCTTGCCAAACCGACCGGCGCACGATTCCAACGAGCCGCTGACGCGCTCTGGGCGTTGGAGTCGCTGGCCGGGAACGACGAACCCGGCGCGGCTGCAACCCGGGAATTCTTGACGCCAGAAGCCAAAGACACGCTCGAATATGTCGACGTTGACCCGACGCTCATCACCTATGGAACGCTGGATTTTGTCGGCGATATCTCGCCCACAAATCTCGGGACGATTTCATCGCCGCACGACTTCGCCACCCCGCAAATCGCCGAGGATTGGCGCGAGATCCAGTCGATCCCCCCGCGTCCGCGAGGCGTCGGTATTGGGCTTCTGTCGTACCGTGAGATTCCCGTCGTAGGACGAGAAGCTGAGCGCGACCGGCTCTGGCACGAATTGCGACTCGCCGCGTCCGAACGCATCCCTAGAGTCGTCCTGGTACGAAGCCCATCGGGCGGCGGGAAAACAAGCTTGCTGACCTGGATGGACCAACGCGCTCACGAAACCGGCGCCGCTTCGGTGACGTGGATGACCCACAGGTCCGACGACTCGACCGACAACGGCCTGGCGGGAACGCTGCAGCGCTACATGGTCTGCACGGGCTTAACCATCGAGCGCGCAGAGGCCCGAATTCGCAGGGAACTGGAGCATTTCATCCCGGCCTCCGAAATCCCTTACGACGCCGCTGTGTTATCGGCATTGATGTTTGGGTCGAACGTCACCCGGTTCACCAGCACTCTGGAGCGATTCACCGCGATGTTAAGGTTGGTCCGGGCGCATGCTTCGACGCGGCCATTCGTCTTGCTGATCGACGACGCTCACCACGGGTTTGAGGCGCTACAACTCGCAAAAGCCGTGATGACGAGCGGATTCGAAGTGCCGCTTCTGATCGTCGTGGCCGTTCAAGATGACGCCCTAGACGTCGACGAACATGTTCGAGCCCAGATCGACGAGATTGCCTACGACCCACGTGTCACGGATATCGCACTGAGCCGTCTTACCGACGCTGACCAACACGACCTGCTTTCTCAACTCATCGACCTCGATCCGACCTTCGAAGACGAACTCATCGAGGCGTCCCACGGGCAGCCGGTCTATTCGATTC
>JBFFMO010001223.1:0-1754 GCA_041554035.1 Allomicrovenator sp.
GAACACTTCTCGCGCCCCAATTATGTCACGCAGGGGTAAAGCAGACGCGATTGCCTTGTCGACCACGAAACACTGGGCTATTGCTTCGGCTTGCTTGATCTGAGGAAACACCATGTCTGACTACAAACCGCAAGAAATCGAACCACGCTGGCAAGCCTTCTGGGAGGCCAATCAGACTTTCCGCACCGAAGACGATTTTGCACGTCCCAAATTCTACGTGCTCGACATGTTCCCCTACCCCTCGGGCTCGGGTTTGCACGTTGGACATTGTGAAGGTTACACCGCAACAGACATTGTGGCGCGCTACAAAAAAGCGATGGGATTCAACGTCCTGCACCCCATGGGTTGGGACGCGTTTGGCCTTCCGGCGGAGCAATACGCCTTGGAAACAGGCACCCATCCCGCGGCAACAACGGCCAAAAATATCGCGACGTTTAAGGGCCAACTTAAACGACTTGGCTTCAATTACGACTGGGATCGCGAGATCAACACCACCGATGTTGAGTACTACCGCTGGACCCAATGGCTCTTCTTGAAGCTGTACGAGCGAGATCTGGCCTACATGGCAGAGGTCCCTGTGAACTGGTGCCCTGCCCTTGGCACCGTGCTTGCCAACGAAGAAGTCAAAGATGGCAAGAGCGAGCGCGGATCGTTTCCGGTCATTCGCAAGCCGATGCGCCAGTGGATGCTGCGGATCACGCAATATGCAGATCGCTTGCTCGAAGACCTCGACCTGCTGGATTGGCCCGAATACCTCAAAGAGATGCAGCGAAACTGGATCGGGCGGTCGCTGGGTGCAGAGGTCGACTTCAAGTTGGACGCCAAAACGGCGAATGGCGTGGAAGGAAATATCCGCGTCTTCACAACCCGACCAGACACGCTTTTTGGCGCGACGTACATGGTGCTTGCCCCAGAACACGCGCTGGTCGACGAAATCACCGCAGCTGGGCAGCTGGATGCCGTGACCGCGTATCGCGAAGAAGCGGCCCGCAAGAGCGACCTGTTGCGAACCGATCTGCAGAAAGAAAAAACAGGTGTATTCACAGGCGCTTACGCGATCAATCCGGTAAACGGCGAACAGGTTCCGGTCTGGATCGCCGACTATGTTCTGGCAACCTATGGGACTGGCGCCATCATGTCCGTTCCTGGCCACGACGAGCGTGATTGGGAATTTGCCAAAACCTTCGACCTGCCGATCATCGAGGTCATCTCGGGCGGAAACGTCGATGAAGCCTCATATTCTGGCGATGGAATTCTGGTCAATTCCGGGCTGCTGAACGGCATGGACGTCAAGACCGCCAAGAAGACGATCGTGGCCTGGCTCGAAGAGCGTGGACAAGGCAAAGGCGCCGTAAACTATAAGCTTCGCGACTGGTTGTTCTCGCGTCAGCGTTATTGGGGCGAACCCTTCCCCGTGATTCACCACGCCGACGGCAGCCATTCGGCGTTACCCGAGGAATCCTTGCCCCTGTTGTTGCCTGAACTCGATGATTTCAAGCCCACAGGCGACGGCGAGCCACCTTTGGCGCGCGCGAAAGAATGGCTGCATACGACCGATCCAAAGACCGGCGATCCGGTGATCCGGGAAACCAACACGATGCCGCAGTGGGCGGGATCATGCTGGTATTACCTGCGCTACATCGATCCTCATAATAAGGATGCTGCGTGGGATCCGGACAAAGAAAAATATTGGATGAATGTCGACCTTTATGTCGGCGGCACCGAACACGCCGTTCTGCACCTGCTCTACGCTC
>JBFFMO010001224.1:0-1754 GCA_041554035.1 Allomicrovenator sp.
ACGGGACGGCCTCGTGGTGGCGTTGCGCAAACCATTGCGCGCCGGCTGGGTGAAGGCCCTCATATTTTTGAGAATGGGGCGATGGTGGCTCCGGCCGATGGCACGCCCCAGGCTGTTGAACGCCTGACGAAAGCAGATGCGCTTCGCCTCGCTCGTCATTCGAAAACCGCGCAGGCCGTGCTGGAGTTCTACACGCCCGAAGGCGTTTTTGTTTCGCGCAATAACGCTGACTGTCAGGAACACGCCCAGGTCCTTGAGATCGTGGCTCAAGAGGCTGACCTTGAGGCCATTGCCAGCACTCATGACGTGATGCGCGCCCATTGGATCATGCGCCCAGAAAACAGTGCCGAAGCGCTTCTCCTGGAACTTGATGATGTCGAGGTCGGCCTTGCGAGCTCGCCGGTTTTGCTTGGGTATTTGTTTGCGAGCATCACCAGAGTCGGTGTTTCGAAGGGGACGGCGGCGGCTCGTGTTGCAGAGTTTCACGGGCGGTCTCTGGATGATTGCTGGGCTGTAGGCGACGCCGAAGGCGACCGGCCAGTCCTCGATGTGGTGGGTCATCCGCGCGTGATGGGAAATTCCCCGGACTCGTTGCTCGCCGACTTCATGTCGATTGGCGACGTCGAAGACGATGCCGTGGCGCTTTTGCTCAATTCTCTGGTCGATCACTGGGAGCCCGCGACATGAAGATTCTTGTGACAGGTGGTGGTGGTTTCTTGGGTCGAGCCATCGTCGAGCAACTGCTCGCCCGCGG
Source organism: Allomicrovenator sp. (assembly GCA_041554035.1). GTDB lineage: Bacteria > Myxococcota_A > Bradymonadia > Bradymonadales > Bradymonadaceae > JBFFMO01. The sequence continues at coordinate 755 of JBFFMO010001224.1, forward strand.
CGACGAGGTTACGATCGTGGCTCGTGGTGATTATCCCGAAATTCGCGAGCTTGGAGCGAAAACGATTCGTGGTGATCTGGGTGACAAAGCGGCCTGTGCCGCAGCGGTAGCTGGTCAGGACGCGGTGATTCATACGGCTGCAAAAGCGGGTGTCTGGGGCGATCGTGAAGACTTCGAACGGTCGAATGTCGTGGCTACGCGAAACCTTGTGAACGCCTGTCTTGACGCGGGGGTGAAACGTTTTGTGTTGACGAGCACGCCAAGCGTGACCTTTGACGGCACGGATGCTGAGGGCGCGGGTCAGGACCTGCCCTATCCAGCGACCTTCTTGACGGATTACCCCGAAACCAAGGCTCAGGCCGAAAAGCTCGTCTTGGCCGCAAATGGACCCAATCTGGCCACCACGGCGCTGCGCCCACACCTGATCTGGGGACCTCGTGATCCGCACCTGGTGCCACGTGTGGTGGAATCGGCCAGGCAGGGCAAATTGAAGATCGTGGGAGACGGGACGAATCGAGTGGACCTCACTTATGTGGATAATGGCGCCGCGGCGCATCTTCAGGCGCTCGATGCCCTTGTGGATTTTGAAGCCCCCAATGCCGGAAAGCCATATTTCATCGCGGACGGACAGCCTGTCGTGCTCTGGGAGTGGATCAACACGGTGCTTCAACGCCTTGACGTCCCTCCAATCAAAGCAAGGGTCTCACCCAAATTGGCCTATCGGGCCGGTGCGATCCTGGAGTCGGTCTACCGGACATTCAGATTAGCTGGAGAGCCACGGATGACGCGATTTGTCGCGTCTCAGCTGTCTACTTCGCACTGGTATGACATGGAGCCCGCCCGTCGTGATTTTGGCTACACACCGGTTGTTGAGCCCGATGTGGGCTTTGAACGCATGATCGAATCGCTCAAAGTCGTCTGAATCCTTCTATTTCACGTCAAGTCGGGGTATTTTCAAGAAACTGCTGTTTCTGAGGGCTTCTGTGGCAAAAAAAGACCC
>JBFFMO010001225.1:0-1753 GCA_041554035.1 Allomicrovenator sp.
CCAAAACCTGACCGTCAGCGCGGCGCCGAATTGGCAAGGTCTTCCACCCTGGGAAGCTCCGATTGGGCCAAAATTTAATATCGCGTCGTATTTGCCAGCTCGCGCCGCTGAGCGTCCTGGTGCCAAAGCGATCGTGGTCCCTGAGACCTATAATTCGCTTGGAAAACGCGCGTACAGCCACCTGACTTTTGCTCAGTTGAATCGCTTATGTGACGCCTACGCCCATGGGCTGGTGGCCGTTGGTTTTAAGCGCGGTGATCGTACGCTGATGATGGTTTCGCAGGGGCTCGAACTGATCGCGTTAACCTTTGCCTTGTTTAAAATTGGTGCGGTTCCCGTCCTGATTGACCCCGGCATGGGTCGAAAAGGGCTTTTGCAATGCGTGCAGGAAAATCAGCCGGTGGCGATGCTTGGTATTCCGCGTGCATTTGTCGCCAAAGCCTTATTTGGAAAAGCATTTAAATCCGTAAAAAAATCGGTTTGCACCCAGAGTGTTTGGTTTTCCAATGCCCATGCACTCGATGAAATAGCGCGATTTGATCTGGGTGAATTTAAAACGGTCGACACCGACCGAGACGAACTTGCCGCGATTTTATTTACCTCGGGTTCAACAGGCCCGGCCAAGGGCGTGCAATACACGCACGGGATTTTTGACGCGCAGACTCGGGCGATTCAGGCTCTGTATGAGATTCAGCCAGGCGAAGTCGCCGTGCCTGGATTTCCATTATTTGCATTATTTTCGACCGCGATGGGGATGACGTGCGTGGTTCCAGACATGGATCCAACCCAACCCGCCGCCGTCGATCCTGCCAATATCGTCGAAGCTATTCACGACCATGATGCGACGATGGCTTTTGGCTCGCCCGCGATTTGGAACGCGGTCGCCGGGTATTGTGAAGAATTTAAAATTACGTTTCCGTCGATGACACGCCTGCTGACTTTTGGCGCGCCGATCAGCCCGCTGATGATGGAGCGGTACCGAACTATTTTGCCCAATGGCGCCATTCATACGCCCTACGGGGCGACGGAGGGTCTGCCAGTTGCGTCGATCTCGAGCGTTGAGGTGCTGAGTTCCACACAGGTCGCAAGCCGCGCCGGCGCCGGGATGTGCGTTGGGCAGCCAGCGGAAAGTGCCACGGTCCGAATCATCGAAATCACCGACGATCCCATCACCCAATGGGCGGATGCGGTCGAGGTGCCAGTGGGCGTGGTGGGTGAGTTCTGCGTGAGCGGCCCGCAAATCACGCGTGTATACGATTCAAGGCAGGACGCGACGCTGGCGTCTAAGATCGCTGATGAATCCCAACCTACGGGATTCTGGCATCGCATGGGCGACGTTGGATATCTGGATGACACGGGCAGACTTTGGTTTTGTGGCCGAAAATCCCATCGTGTTGAAACCGAAAAAGGAACACTTCATTCGGTGCCGGTCGAGGCGATTTTTGAGAACCATCCTGACGTCTATCGTGCGGCCATGGTTTGGTTGGGTGAACGTCCGGCCCAAACCCCGGTGATCGTGATTGAGCCGCTTCCTGGCAAATTTCCTCAGGGAAATCGTCGTCAGGAATTTGAGGCTGAATTGCTGGAATTGGCTAAGAGTTCAACGACTGCGACTCAGATCGAGCACGTGTTATTTCACGCAGCTTTCCCGGTCGATAAGCGGCATAACGCAAAAATACATCGTGAAGAACTCGCCGTATTTGCCGCCGCAGAACTCAAACGAATTTAAAATTAAATTAGGTCGGCCAACCAC
>JBFFMO010001226.1:0-1752 GCA_041554035.1 Allomicrovenator sp.
GAACGATGGCAGACTCAAACATGCGTCGGCAACGAAGCGAAGATCGATTCGTGGCGACCGTATTTCAACTCGAACAAGTCCTTAAGGACTTTGGACTTTCAGCATGTGTCGTGGTGGACGAGGGCGGACGTATCGTGGCCTCGGTGGCCAAAAACGACGAAGAGCTCGACTGGTCCCACGAAATCCCCTCACTCGCCCGACAAGGTCGTCGGCGTCGTGGTGTATCGATTTGCGAGTTTCGGGCGGCGGGCCGTCCGATGTTCGTCGCGACCGTCGGCGCAGCCTTGGGCTCGCGCGATATGGGAATGTACCGAGCCGTGCTCGGACTCCGGCGTATCCACCGCTAAGTGAACTCCATAGATATGCACAAAAAAGGGCCCTTTCGGGCCCTCTTTTTTTCATCCAAACAAACAAAAATTCAATTTAGAAATATTCGAAACCAACCACTGATAAAAGTGCTTAGACGTAGGCCCAATCGGGCATTCATTTCATTTAAACAACGATCTACTCTTATACACCTATCGTGCCAACGAATCATCGACCCGTTAGAGCTAAATAAAATCAACCACTTATTGCGAATTTACGCTTTTAGGTCGATACGACTTCCGGACATTCACGTCATGGACGCAATTGAAGTTGCCACATGAGATGGCAACTAAATCTGCCACTCAGGGCTTTTTCGCCACGGATACTTCCAGATCGGCTTGAGCGCCTGCGCCGTCAGCGCCTTCTGGAAACGTCACACCAAACACACAGGTCCCAAATGCGATGGCCTCAATCTTGACCCAAAGTGACTCGTTCACGATCGTTGTCTCGTCCAAGTTGGCGACCGCACTGACTTTGCACAGCTCGGGCGTCTTCGATTCGGCGGTCATCGTGACGTTCGACTGACAAATGCGCTGGTCTGCGACCATCGGGAACACGTGAACAAAACGTGTTTCGCCCTCAAAGACCACGACATCATTCCCGTCTGTGGACAAAGGATTAAACGAAGCTCCGTCGATGGCCCCTGCGGACACGACGTTCAGATTCAGCGTTCCGTCGTCGATCGTACTCGACACCGTGACCTCTCCTGCGGTGTCGCCCAAAAGCACATGCAAATTCGCCTGGTCCAACGACGTCTCATCCAAGACGCCGCTCGCCGCGGGCGTAATCTCGACGGGATGCAAACCGTAGCCAATCACAGGCTGACCGTTGGCTTTTTCGAGGTCGAACGGAATCAGGATATTGGTTCCCGTCTGATATAAAGCCGTGCGCACGGTAGGCACTTCGCATGAGTGGTAGAGTTTCACCACATCGGGTGCGGCCGACAGAAGGTTGACCGAATCGGTCACGGTGCCATCGGCAGAATCCGCCTCGACCTCGATGAGTGAGGTGCCTGGATTCAGCCCGTGGACCACAAATTTATTGGTCGAGGTCCCTGTCACTTCCAACACTTCAGTGTCGCTGGACGTCACCGAACTCAAGTTCACCGGAAGACGTGAGCCTACCGTGGTAACCTGAATTTCGAGACTTGCCCCCACTCCGATCGGCTTGTTGAAATCCCCCACCGCGTCGTCAGCCGTATAGGAAAAGACGAGGTTTCCCTCGTTGCCGGTCAAGTTGGACTGACATGCGGTCAATAGGAGCAAAAAGGGCAGAATGGTGATTGGCTTCATGATTGACCTCGTAGTTGATGACCTGCTGGATCTATAGAGCAACTTCTTTGCCAGCCAGCGATATGGGCGAAGATCTGCATAACTAAGCGAAAAC
>JBFFMO010001227.1:0-1751 GCA_041554035.1 Allomicrovenator sp.
ACGAGCCTCGATTCCCGTGGCGTAGTCAACACCTGCAATCAGAAGCACGGCAACAACACAGAATATCATGACTCGGACGTTCTTATCTGGACCCGACCCAAAAATGATCCGTGCTACGTTCATGCATGCTCATTGGCTTTTTGCCTGCCTGCAGATTAGCCGGGAATTCAGGATTCCGACACCCCGCAATCTCGGGATCCACTAGGCCTGCGGCCTCAGGCAAAAACTTTTCAGGCGCAGGCTTCGCCAAGATCCCGCCTGAGCCCGCGAGTCTGAACCCCGCGTAAGCGCTAAAACGTTGATTTCTTGATAAGCTCGACGACTTCCCGAGCCCGACCAACCGCGCCGTCGATATGACCTGTGTTCAACGCAGCTGACTCGGTCGAACACAGATGAAGACGGCCGTTCATCATGGGTTCACGCAGAATCGGATGCCCAAAATATTTTGAATCTGGCTCAACGCCGTTTTCGTTCCACCACGCGTGAACCTTCACGCCCACGGGCGTGGCAGCTTTTTGTCCAAAAAGCCGAACCATTTGATGCATGACTTCGGTTTCCATTTCCGAGTCTGAGATACCAGAGCGCGGAATGAAGCCAAAAAGGGCCGCCGGACCATGAGGCGGTGAGATGTCGTGAACTTCCTGCATCGGGCCGACGCGCGAAAAGGCGCGTCCGCTCAAGCCATCATCCCTCCAAAATGGCTCTTCAAAAACAAAAACTATTTTTGCAATATCCGCCATCCAAGTCGGTGTGCTTCGAAGGATTTTAAGATGTTCGGCCGGCACCGTTTCGAGCTCGATCGAGGAATGCAGATGTCCGGGCGGAAAAGCCAGTATCACGTGTTTCGATCTTATGGTGGCCCCTGTCGTCGAGACCTCCAGGTGGTCAGGATGAACGCCCACGCGCTTGATCGATTTCTCTAACATGATGGATTCAACACCTTTGGCCAGAGCATTCGCGATGCTCTGGGTTCCTCCACGAATCAGTCGTTCGACGGCCCACGATTCGGGAAGAGTCATGCGTTCGACGAACGCCCCTGCGTCAAAAAGAGCATCCCCTGGGGCGCCCGCGACAAAGGTCTCAAGCCCCAATTCATCGATCAATTGGTGCACGTGCGTTTCGTGGTCCCAGACCCAGGTCGCGCCCATGTCGAATGGAGTCCCCGCAATCTCAGGACTCCAGGTTCGACCGCCCACCCGAGCGCTGGCCTCGATAACCTGCACGCTCAACCCGGCATTTTTTAGGAACCAGGCGGCGCTCAGCCCCGAAACACCTGCACCAACAACAAGGACATCAATCATTTCAACCTTCGTGGAACTCAAATAATTACGCTGGAATCATGACCCCAAAATTCGCTTTTTGTCACGCTTGGTCAATTCCCCGTCAACAACTTCACTCTCGATGTTCGTCCACCCAGATCGGTTCGGTCTTCCGCGGCCAATCTTGTTCTGTCGAAGGCTGTAGACGGATTGCGTTTGCCATTTTCCCGCGTTTTCCTTGGTCGCCAAGCACTTCGGCCATCCCTATTCAGCGGCGTTGTATACAGGCTGTATACAACGCTCCATTGAACAACCCGAGCCAGAGGAACAAGATTCATCGTGAGGTCGATGAGGCAAGTGTCCTGAAGTGCAGTCTGGATTGCGCCGACAAGGCGCTCAAAGAGGTCGCACGCCACATGGGTCGGCACTTCGTAGCCAACAACGAGGGGCCCAAAGTCAAATTCGGGCGCGCTTTGCTCATCTGTGATGAGC
>JBFFMO010001228.1:0-1748 GCA_041554035.1 Allomicrovenator sp.
GCTCAGCGCGTCCTCCAATGACACCAGTTTTCCAGCAAGACCGGTGAATTGTTCCGTCGTGAAAAACGGTTGAGTGAGGAATCGCTCAAGATGCCTGGCGCGCGCCACAACCCGACGGTCCTCGGTGGAGAGCTGTTCCAGCCCAAGCATGGCGATGATGTCTTTGAGTTCCGAATATTGCGCCAGTGTTCGACGAATTTCTTGAGCCAGAAGGTAATGTCGATTTCCCACGATATTCGGCGCGATCATCTTCGAGTTCGAAAGCAGTGGGTCGATCGCAGGAAACAGACCTTCGCTGGCCCGTTTTCGCGAGAGCACAATCGACGCCGAAAGATGCGAAAACGTGTGTACGGCTGCGGGATCGGTGAAATCATCGGCGGGCACGTACACCGCTTGAATCGAGGTGATGGCGCCGCTGTCGGTGTTGGCGATTCGTTCTTCCAAGCCCGAGAGTTCGGTGCCCATCGTGGGTTGATAACCCAGTCGTGACGGCATTTGACCCATCAGACCCGAAACCTCCGACCCGGCCTGGATAAAACGAAAAATATTATCGACCAGAAGCAGCACATCACGGTGTTCGTCGTCGCGGAAATACTCGGCCATCGTCAAAGCCGCATGGCCGACACGAAAGCGCGCGCCGGGCGGTTCGTTCATCTGACCAAAAACCATGACCATATTTGGCAACACGCCGGCCTCTTTCATCTCCCGGTACAGCTCCTCGCCTTCTCTGCAGCGCTCGCCGATGCCACAAAAAATAGAGACGCCCTCATGGTGTCCAATCATGTTGTGGATCATCTCGGTCAGGAGCACCGTTTTGCCCACACCCGCCCCCCCAAAAAGGCCCGCTTTGCCGCCACGCTCCAAGGGTACAAGGACATCGATCACCTTGATGCCGGTCTCAAAAACTTCGGATTTTGTGGACCGACGCGCCAGAGGTGGCGGCGCATGATGCACTGAACGCCAGGTCACATCTTCGGGGGCAGGTAGGCGGTCGATCGGCTTGCCAAAAACATCAAACATCCGCGACAAAATCTCAGGTCCCACCGGTGCTTTCAGCGGTCCCCCCGTGTCGTCGATCAACGTGCCGCGGCTCAGGCCCTGCGTCGGCGTCAACGCGATTCCACGCACATGGTTTTCGTCGCGCTGGGCGAGCACTTCGATCACGATTTGACCGTCATGAGTGGTCAGCACGGTGTTGATCTGGGGGAGGTGATGGTCGAACCTGACGTCCACGACGCTGCCGCGAATGGCCACAACCGTGCCCTGATTGAGTGGGCTCGGGTTTTTTAGTGATCTCTTCACATCTTTGCTCATCAAGGTACGACCACCCAATATACACCCTTTCGTGGCGATCAAAATCGCCCCGCTGGGCGCAAAAAACGCGCACAAACACCCGGGTTGCGCTTTATTAGCGTCGCGAATCCCCATTAAAAATTTGGTGAGTTGGACCAAACCACGAACGTGGCCCGTCGATGATTCAAGAATTACTTCTCGAAGGGAGTCTCGGTCTTGGCGTCCGTCTTGGCCTTGCCTTCCGCCTTCGGTTTCGAGGCTGGCTTGGCATTCAACGCCCAGTTGTATTCGCTAAAGCCGATTTTCGCCGTGCCCGACTCAAAGAGCTCTTTGTGCTTGGGAAGGTATTTCGCAAGGTACTTCTCAACGGAACCTTCGGCGGCCTTGAAGTCATCGGCAAACCATTCGAAAAGCTTACTGGTCGTGACCTTGTCGCCGTCGACCTTGGTGGCCGA
>JBFFMO010001229.1:0-1745 GCA_041554035.1 Allomicrovenator sp.
CAGCCCCGAAATCGCGTACCTTGGGAAAATGAAATTACCCGGGGAAATGCGAACGATAAGCATCAAGTTGGGCTCGCTCGAAAAAGACCGGGAATATGCGTATTTGTTGACGGTCTCGGCTGCAGCTCGCCCCGCTGGCAAGGTACGTATCGTCAAAGCCGAGCTCTTTTACGACGTCCCTGCATTGGGAGTCGTGGGCGGCAGCTCTTCGCAGTCGATTGTGGTCAATTATACGAACGACCCCCAATCCGTCGCGCAGGTGGTCGGTGAGGTGGAGCGGGCTTTTGATGAAGTCGAGATCGGCCGTTTGGTTGAGGAGCTCGATGCTTCGATGAAGAAGTCCGATCACCAACACGTCGGGATGCTCTTTGATATTCTGACCACACGATACAAAGAGTTGGGCGATGAGGACATGGCCGCTCATTACGTGGAGCTGAAAACCAAGTATTCCTCGGCGGGTTCACTCTCGCAGGAAGAGATGAATTACACGCGTCATAAGTCGACCCAAAAACGTGATAGCGGAATGCAGCTTGTTGATGCATCTAGCCTTATTTGACATCGCTCAAGTTTGAGCGGTCGTGGTATGTGTGGCACCAGTTCGAATGGATCAGGTAGGAGAATAAAATGAGAAATGGAATATTTTTGGCATGTTTACTGGCGACTCTCACAGCATGTGGAGTCAACCCTGACCGACTTGAAACGATGCGTCAGCGCAACGAGGACGTCACGGAAGGTACGCAGAACACCGATATCGTTGTGGAATACAACGACGGTGATCCCAAGGCGCTCAGAGACGCGGTCTCGGGGCTTCGGGATATGGAAACAAGTCTGGCTGCTGGTCAGTACGATGCGTACGCCGCGAAACGCTACGAAGTCACGAATGTTCTCAGCCCCGAGTTGGCCCCTGAGCTGGCATCAAACGATAAGCGAGACCTCGTCCTTCGTCGGGTCGCCCAGCTCGATTCCCGACTCGGTGCATCGGCCAGTGAACGAGCGATGACGTTGGTGGGCAGCAAGCGGGTGACGACAGCGTCGTCCGACGCCCTTTATGCCATTCAAGATTCGATCGATTCATGTGCTCGGGCCGCAGTAAGCGGTGACAAGCAGATGAGTTCCGATCTCTACCGCAAATTTGAAGCCGGTCTGGAGCGGGCTCGTTCACTCGACGGATCGTCGTTGTCGTATGTTGGCCGACGCCCCAGTGGCGCTGGAATGATCGACGTGCCGATTGAAATCGCACTTTGTGACGCGAAGATGGCCCGCCGTCAGGCTGAAGAAGCAGATGAGGCCCCGGTCGCAGCTGACTTGAGCACCGAATACCAAGGTTGTGCCGCATTTGATGTGAACATCGAAGCAGCCCAGACGGGCGCCAACGCCTTTGGTGATTTTCAGATTCCAGGCGCAGGCAGCCAGCCGGCCGCGGTTCCAGCCGTGTGTGAGAAGTTCCCACCGTCCTCTGATGCGCCATCGAACGTTCAGCGCGCGCTGCGTGATAAGGCGCTCTGGCTCAAAGCGGGCGATATCGTCAGCATGGCCGGTCCTTTTGAGTACGACCAGCGCGAGACTCTGTACAAGAAGGGCGTAGCTCGTGTTTACCGAAAGGACGCGACGCTCAAGACCAACAAGTGTGGTGCGCAAGGCACGACGGTCACCTGCGAAGCCGAAGGTTCGGAAGTCGCAAAGGCCATCAACCTTGGCGGGCATTATATGGCTCGGGCAGATTTTCATCGTAAGCAGTCAAATGC
>JBFFMO010001230.1:0-1745 GCA_041554035.1 Allomicrovenator sp.
ACACCCCTCGTCCAAGATCGTCCGGTGTCGCCAGGTTCGGTTTGAGAACTTCGACAAGATGGCGCCCCAGCTTCGGCCGGGTTTTGTTTGAGATTTTCCAACACGAGACAGACTCCGTTTCGAATGGGTCTGGTCGTTTCCCGAGTCGTTCTTTTTTTGGGCTCGAGTCTGGGTGGTTTGTGGACCCTGACGCGTGTCTGGCGCCTAGGTGCCAATACCTTTGTCGTTTCCTGAGTCGTTCCTTTTTTAGGCTCGAGTCTGGGTGGCTTGTGGATCCTTACGTGTGTCCAGCGCCTCGGTGCCAATACCTTTTGTCCAGGATCGTTCTGCGTCGCCAGATTTCGTCTAACCACTTTTGCTAAGATGTCGCCCGTGCCCCGCTTCGATTGGTTTTTGTCGTTTCTTTGGTCGTTTTGTTTTCGTTCAAATGGGTCCACGCGTGCGCTGAAATTGTGGTGCGGGTCGCCAGGTTTCTTTGAAGAACTTCGAACAAGATGCAAACGCAGCTTCGATTGGTTTTGTTGTTTTCCGGGTCGTCTTGTTTGCTCAACGAGCGGGCCGCGCGCGGACCCAAGACGAATAAAGCACAAGCCGTGGGCGGCGAGGTGGCATTTGTAGAGGTTCCGACAAGATGCAACGCCAAAGCGTAGTCTATGCGCCTCGCTCCCAACTCTTGATTTTGGTCATCTTGTTTCAGACTCAGGTTGCTGGACGTTCGACGCAAGGTTCGAGGCGCTTCGCCCACCCATCCAGCCGAGTAGCCCCCATTGGGGACTCCTGCCAATCATCTTTGGCAAAGCCGGCCCCTCCGGGACCCAGCTAGAGTCTCGCCATCCCGACTTATGATCTGGTCGTCTTGTTTTCAATCCACTCGCCAAAACCCTTTGCCAAAGCGCGTCCGGTGAAGATGGTTCGCCTCCGACTCAAAAAAACACAGCTGTCCGCAATCGGAATCGCGTTCGGGTCTCGGTGGTGGCGGGCGAGGCCGCGGAGCTCGAGAAGAAGAACTTAGCAAAGGCAGTGCGTGCTGCCTTCAGGGGCCCAGCTTGTATGAGACCAGGGGCTCGCTCGTCGAGTGGGCCCCCGCGTTGTCTCCCGACCTCAAGCCTGCGCCTTCGGCTTTTCATCCTGCGCTTGCGGCCTGTCGTTCAAGCCCGCGCCTACGGCCTTTCAATCAAGTCGTCGCCTTCGGCCTTCCGCCTTCGGCCTCTGATCTTGGGTTCGGCCTTCCGCCCTCGGAATGAAGACGGCGAAACCAATCACCGGTTACCCATCTAAAACCGAAAATCTGGCGGTCATGGGTAAAGCGATCCGGTCGAGATCACCAAACGAGCACTCCCAACCACGTCACGGATCCAGCGTGTTCTGCTCGCCGCTGGGCGATCTCGCCTCATGCTTCAACCATTATAAAAGTATCTTCAACGCGTTGCGCCGTTTACGTCGTCGAAACCGAAACGATCACCCGTGATCGGATATGGTTAAACTGACTTTAACGGCGTAATCCTAGATGGTTAGCTACTTCCAGGCCCATCCAGCGTCTGTGCTTGCCTGTCTCACCGCTCAGTTGCCTCAAAAAAAGATTCTCGAGGTTTGTGCGTAATTACAGACGGTTAGCTAAATGAAGCGTCAAAGTGTGAAGAAAGAGCGTGACGTACGCCTCCTGAGGAGTAGAGTCCGCCTCCCAAGTCGAGGCACACCCTCGGTGAGGCGGAAACTTTCGAAAGAAAGTCTCTTGACAGCTGAGG
>JBFFMO010001231.1:0-1744 GCA_041554035.1 Allomicrovenator sp.
CCGTGCGTACCGATTGGACGAGGCTTGCTCGAGACTTTCAGTTGGAGTTGGTTCGTCGCGTGTTTTGCGACGAACTTGATGGCATCGAGGCGTGGGTGATGGATGAAGTGCGCGCTGTACGTGAGGGTCGCCGAGATAAGCTTCTGGTTTACACAAAACGCCTTCGCCGATCCCCTGAAGAGTACACGAATACGCCGCCGCATGTGGCTGCTGCGATTATCCAGGGCGGCAATCCTCGCCGGATTTCGTATTATATCACGCGGTCGGGGGCTCAGCCCGTTGGGCAGCTGGATGCTCCGATCGACTACGAACATTATATTGAAAAGCAGCTGAAACCGTCGACTGAGGCGATTTTGGAACAAATCGGCATTTCGTTCGAGCGCATCACCACAAGGCAGGGGTGGCTGTTTTGAGCCGCCGGGCTGGTTCCGGAAATTCGACGCATGTACTTGGTCGGCTTCCGAAACCTCATCGTTTTTTGCGGTCGTAAAAATTGTTCTGGGTAACAAAAAGTCGTAGCGTGGTCGAACGTCTGCTCAAGCAGTCAACAAGAACGAAACCGTGATGCGGGGGCTATTTTGGAGCAATTTAGTATTTCTTTTGATCTTAACGCGGCTGGCTCAAGGCGGTTGTTTTGAGCGGGGCAAAGGTCGTTGTTTTGACCTTCAACTCCCCTTTTGAAGCCGAAGTCGCCCGCACTCGTCTCGATGAAGAAGGCATTTGGTGCGCCGTCGAGAACGCTCAGACCTCCTCCCTGAACTTGGATTTTTCCGCCATATTGGGACGAGTCCAACTCGTCGTTTTCAAAGAAGACCTGGAGCGTGCAAACAGGGTTTTGATGTCAAAGATGGACCTCGATGATGAGGTGTCTGACGATCCGATTGAAGATGAACACGCCTTTCCGGAAGATGACACCGAGTTTGAGGACTGGGATTCCGAACTGGCTAAATCGAAAATTTGCTGCCCAAAATGTGGAAGCTACTCGTACGGGTTTGCCGCGTCGGTCCACTATTATTGGGCGGCAGCGTTGCTCTTGCTCGCGTTGCCGCTGGTCGCTCTTCACGGAGATGAATTGTCGTGGCTGCGAGACTTGAGTCTCTTGAGCGCGGCGATAATGATTGGGGTTGGGTTCTGGGCCTCTATTTTGAAATTGATGCCTCTTCAGTGTCTGGACTGTGGCGAGTCAGGGAAGAGGAAACATTTTCTTGGGAACGTTCCTCCGGACGTCAAAGAAAAGTCGCAGAGGTGGTGATAATGAAAAACCTAATTTTTCTATCGATATTCGTGTCGGGCTGTTCGCTTTTTGCCGAACAAAAAACCTACGATATCCCCATCAAAACGGCGGCGGCGCTGGAGAAAGAGCTGGCAGCCGCCTGTGATTCCAGCGTGGCCAGAGGCCAACCGATGTTGATCGAATTTTCGGCGACCTGGTGTGGTGACTGTCAGAAACTCAGTCTGATGAAAAAGGATGCCGACCTTGCGAGTGAGCTCAAAGGTTGGGATATGGTCGTGATTAACGTTGGGCAATTCGACCAACACACGGAGCTTCTGGAAGCCTATTCGGTGAATGCCATCGCGAAATGGGCAGTGGTTGCGCCAAAAGAATGCACTTCGTCGGCCACCACTTGGCCTCAAAAAGCGGCACGGACTCTGGAGCCGATGAGTGGTGAACCGGTCACTTCCGCCACTTTGGTCCAATGGCTGCGGACGAATCGTTAAATGATTTGAAAGTGCTTGAATCGCG
>JBFFMO010001232.1:0-1742 GCA_041554035.1 Allomicrovenator sp.
CTTTGATATCCAGATATTGCTGGAGCATGGGCGTGATCTTCACAAATCTCTCGGGGCCACGGGGAATCTGCGCAAGCTACAGGCTCGCCAAGTGCCTCGCAAGCCGCACGGGGGGCCGTGCGACCACGCTTGACACCGTGAAACGCGCAGACCTAGGATGCGCCGAATTTTTTACGAGAATTTCTCGTTTTTTGTGGTGTCAAAATCGACGCGATTTCATGGTATGGAGATTGCGTATATCTGGTGCCGAATCAAGAACGTTAGTGTTTTGACACCGCAAGCGAAGTCAGGAGAACGAATGAATCGAGTGTTGCGATTGCTGGTTGTAGGTTTGATGGTCACGTGGAGCCTTTCCGCGTTTGCTCAGGAAGAGACGGAAGAAGCTGATATCTCGGCGAGCGCAGACGACGAAACCGAAGAAGCCGAAGAAGATGCTAAGGATTGGTCAGTTTCGGCGCGCCTTGCCACCGGCATCGGCCAAGGTACGTTCGTGAACGTCGCTCCCGACCCCGAATATGTGGACATCGTGGAAGACCCGAGCAACGCCTACGACCGCTGGAATATGTCGTTCTCTCTGAGACCGTCATACACCATCATGGATTTGGTAAGCGTCACGGCCTCGGTGGCTTGGACGCAGCAAATGCTGGCTGGCGGCGGAATCAACGAGCCGAACGAACTTCGCTTCCAAGACGTGGGACTCGACGCGTCGTGGGTTGGCCATACGTTTGAGAGCGTCCCTGTTTCGGTTGATGGCGGAGTCAGTTTTGCATTCCCAACGAGTGCCCAGAGCCAAACCGCAACGTTGGTCGTTGGAACCTCGTTGAATGGCGGGATTTCTTACACCGTGTTCGACAAGCTCAGGCTGCGATACGACCTGAGTCTTGGGAAAGATTTCCACGAGAATACCAGCCCGGTTGGCACCGACGACGTAGCTGGAATTGATAATCTGATCTGGCGCGCGGGCGGTTCAGAACGAGTCAGTGGTGGCGTGGTGCTGGAAGGCGTCAACTCGGAATACGCTCTTTCCAATGGCTTCTCAGCTTCGTTGCCCGTTTGGGATAAACTTCGCTTTGCTGTGTCGTACACATTGACAACCTACTGGACGTACGACGCCAAACGCACCGATGACCCCACTCTTACGAATCCAGTCGCTGACACCGGCCGAGGCGTTGCACAGGGCGTTTCGTCCAGCGTCAGCCTCAGCTACCCATTCCTGGACTACTTCTCGGGTTCGGTTGCTTTGCGCAATTCGACTCAGCCAAAAACCAATGATAACCGCTCGTTCAACTTCCCTTTCTGGAACGTAGATGGTGCCGCTGCGAACGCTTCGCAGCTTCAATTCGCCGTTAGCGCAACGTACTGATTCAACGGCAGGCACCTCGCCTGTAGACGTTTGATCTCAGCTCGAATGCAGGCCCCTTGGCCTGCATTTTTGCGTTCTTGGGTATGTAGAATCGAGGAGCCCCAATGCCAGGCAGGAGCTTGCAACACCGATCGCAAGTCGCAATGCAGGCCATAGGGCCTGCGCACCAATCACAGCGCTGTGCCTCCTGAAACCCGACTGCCTGAAACCCGAAAACAAGTCACAATGCAGGCCATAGGGCCTGCGCACCAATCACAGCGCTGTGCCTCCTGAAACCCGACAACCTGAAACCCGAAAACAAGTCGCAATGCCAGGCTGGAGCCTGGCGGACCAGTCGCAACGCTGTGCCTCCTGAAACCCGACAACCTGAAACCCGAAA
>JBFFMO010001233.1:0-1741 GCA_041554035.1 Allomicrovenator sp.
CGACGACTTCCATTCCCTCGGTGACTGTTCCGAATGGCGAGAATCCCATCGCATCAAGGTTAGCGTTATTACCAAAGTTGATGAAAAGCTGAGTCGTTCGTGTGTTGGGCCCGCCCGTGGCGAAAACGACCGAAGCACGCTTATTCGACTGCGTGACCGGGTCATCGGTGATCTTTGCGTCGCGCCAAGCCTTCATCACGGTTGGGTCCCCATGAATTCCGAACTGAGCCACGAACCCGTCCAACACGCGGAAGAATGCGACGTCGTCGTAGAATCCCAGTTTGACGAGGTTGTAGAAGCGGTCGGCCCCATTGGGTGACCAAGCGCGAGTCACCTCGACCACAAATTTGCCTTTGGTCGTGTCAAAATTCACTTTGAACGACTCGGGGGCTTTTTCGGTCGCAGCTGCTGGATTCAGAAGCGCAGGATTCACTTCCTTCTTCTCGCCTGCAGCGGCGGTCTGTGCGGCCGTCACGGCAGGGGCCGAATTGGTTTGATTCTTGGGCATTTCCTGTGCAGCCGACTGTCCAGCCGTCACGGGCGTATCGGATTTTGGTGCATCAGTTTTTGGCTGGCAGGCAGCCAAGAGAACAAGGGCAATTACAACGAACCAACGATTTAGCATCACTCGCTCCATAAATAGGTTTGGTCGGCTGCCATATACCAGTCGCGACGAATTCCACGCAACCTGCGAACCACTCATGCATTGACGGCAACGTCTGCGCGAGCTTAGGTATCAAGGCATCAATACGAGGTGGTCGTCCATGGTTCGAAAGCTGTTCTTCTTCGGTGGTATTCTCACGTTCTTGGCCGTAGGGCTTGCCCAGACCTATTGGCCGCCCATCCTGTGGTCTTTGACATTTTTTGTGCCGGTTTTCATGCTTGGCGTTTACGACGTCACGCAGAAAGAACACACGATTCTGCGGAACTTCCCGGTACTCGGCCACGCGCGCTACCTGCTTGAATCGGTGCGACCCGAGATTCAACAATATTTCATCGAGTCCCATACGGTGGGCGCGCCCTTCTCTCGCGAAGAGAGGTCGGTCGTCTATCAGCGGGCAAAGAGCGAGCTGGATACCGTGCCTTTTGGCACCCAGCACGACGTCTACGAGGTTGGGTTCGAATGGGTGAACCATTCCATGCGAGCCACACACGCCAGCAAAGACCAGCCACGTGTCTTGGTGGGTGGACCCGATTGCACAAAACCCTATTCAGCCTCAATGCTGAACGTCTCGGCCATGAGCTTCGGATCGCTCTCGCCCACGGCCGTGCTCGCCCTGAATTCCGGGGCGCAGCTTGGCGGATTTGGGCATAATACGGGCGAAGGCGGAATCAGCCCGTATCATCTCAAAAATGGTGGAGACCTGATCTGGCAAATCGGCACCGGGTATTTTGGCTGCCGCACACTGACGGGTGACTTCAATCCCGAAATGTTCAAGGAAAACGCGTCACAAGACACGGTCAAAATGATTGAGATCAAACTCTCTCAGGGCGCAAAACCAGGACACGGCGGCATTCTTCCCGGCGCCAAGGTCAACGCCGAGATCGCGAAGATCCGCGGCGTGAAGATCGGACAGGACGTGATTTCGCCGCCGTCTCATCACGCGTTTTCGACCCCGATGGAGTTTTGCGCGTTCATCGGTCAATTGCGTGAATTGTCTGGCGGAAAGCCCATTGGATTCAAATTGTGCGTGGGCCGTCCCTCCGAGTTTCTGGCGATCTGCAAGGCGATGATGGAGAC
>JBFFMO010001234.1:0-1737 GCA_041554035.1 Allomicrovenator sp.
CTGCCGCGCAACAAAGAGCTCAGGGATCACACACGCATCGGCCCAAGTCGGGGAGTCACCTACGCTGAATTTCCCAGCCGTTTTGGCAGCGATAACTTGAAAGGAGGTTAGGCGTTCCAACACGGATTGGATTTGTTGCGGCTCATGCGCAGCGCTGAGGATTTCGGCGAGTTGCCGAGTTCGTGCTCTTAAGATCAAATCTCGTGGCAGCAGCGCTGGCGATGGATACCTTTCCTCCAGAAAGTCCAAGAACGCCAAGCTCTGGCCCAAAAGATGGGTTTGGCCTGCGTAATTGACGTCCAGCGCGCAGCCATGAGGCAGCTTCTCTATCGGCACGATGTCATAGCTCACGCCCTTGAGTTCCAACGCGATGCGCACTCGCCAGGTCCCTGGGTCGTTCCACTTTCCATAGAGTTCCATGTTGTTATCGACTCCTAGAAAATGAACTTGCCTTAAGAAGAATCTAAAATCTGCATCGAAGGAGAAAATGGCGGTGGTTTGTAATCAAGTTAACGTATCCAGCCTTCTGATTCTGAGGTCCTTCGATTCAGTTTTATCTCGGCGAGACCGTTTCGATTTCTTCGATTCCGCCGTTGGAACGCCGCGCTCGCATTGAGCCTGAAAGCTCGCACGCTTGCGCGAGGGTGTTCGAGACAGTTCCAAACTTCATGATATTCTTGTGAAAAAGCTTACATCGTTGGGCTGGCTCGTCCGTATCGACGTCAAGGATATAGGTGGCCCGAATGATTCGTGGTGGATTGTCTTGTCGCTCTAGCTCGACATCGACGGTGGCGGCGGAATACTCAAACGGCAACATATGGCTGAAACGCTCGACGTTCTTGAGGACGCACGCGGCCAAGGCCGACGCGAGCAGGTGAGCCGGGCCGGGCACGGCGTCACCCATTGTCTGGCTTCCATCAAAGGGAATCGTCGCAGCCAATACGGTTGCATGTGCGTCGCCGCCAGGCTGGGTTTCGCCATGAGCGCGATAGAGATTATTTGTCATAAAGCCGCCTTGTGTCAGGCGATGATACTACGCGAGGCCTGATCGGAAAGCTTCGAGAAGAAAGTCCCTAAAACTGGCGACCTTTTTTGGCAGCTGGCCACTCGATGGGTAGAGCAGCACCAACTCACCATTCATGACCGAAGCATCTGGAATAGAGAGCTCCTCAAGCAGTCCATCACGAACGTATTCGCGTGCAACAAAACTTGGGAGCACGGCAATCCCGATCCCGTCTCGGGCGAGGTCGCGAGCCAATTGAAAGTCATCAACCATAAACCGCACGGTGTCTGTGCCGAGAGGTAGAAGCCGGGCGACGGCGCGGTGAATGATCCATGTATGGTGTTCGTCACCCACACGTTGCGTCCGTCCGCGGCGCGCGACGTAGGAAGGCGCGGCGTAGAACGCCGCAGAGCTTCGAACCAACGGGCGAATCGTCAAGGTCGAGTCCTTCAGGGGCCCACTGCCGGCCCGAATTGCGAGGTCGTAGCCTTCTTTCACCAAATCCACGACTTCCTGAGTCAGTCGGACGTCGAAACGAATACTTGGATAACGGCGGGAAAATGCCGCGAGCAGCGGGGGCAAAAGGATCGTCCCGAAGTCGTGAGTCGCGGTAATTCGAAGCAGCCCCGACGGCTCTTCATCGAGTTCGGGCAGTTCTTGGACCGCTGCTTGTAGCGCCACAAGGTGCGATCTTGTTCGCGCAAAAAGCTCAACACCGGCGGTCGAGAGCGACA
>JBFFMO010001235.1:0-1735 GCA_041554035.1 Allomicrovenator sp.
CACCGATCAAAGAACAATTGGGCTAGTCGGGCCCGAATCACCGTGCGGGCAGGATGCCCGCGAATCACACGGCGCAATCATGGCAATCTGGCGATGCCTTTGATCTCGATCAACAGGTTGGGATGGGGAAGCTGATGGACAGCGACCGTCGTGCGTGTAGGGCCTGTCTCGGCGTCAAAATACGTGTTGTAGACGCGGTTATACCCCGCAAAATGCTCCATCGAGACCAGGAAGGTGGTCAGGTCGACCAGATGCTCGAGGTCGGCACCGGCGGCTTGCAGGTAACGGCGCATGTTCTCGATCACGGCTTTGGTTTGGACCTCGATGTCGAGCTCTACACGGCCGTCATCATGAAAAATCACGCCCTCATGTGAGTTGTCGGGCCGGCGAGAAGAGGTTCCGCAGAGGAAAATCAGGTCACCGACGATGCGGCCGTGAGGGTAGGAGCCGAGCGCTTTGGCTCGGTCACCCAGAATAATTGGCTTGGTCTGAACTGACATTAAGGCACGGTGCTCGTGATGGCATTGATGGGTGTGATCTGACCGGTTGGCCACGAAATGCTGGCCACTCGCCAGAATTCCTGGTCACGCATGCGTTGGCGACGTTGCTCGAGCACCAGCGCACCACCGACGTAAAGGCGCACAGTCGCGAAGCTGGCACCGTAACCATGGTCGGAGAAGTAGTGAACACCGACCTCGAAGACTTTGCCGTTTTCAGGGTTATCGTAGTTGATGTTTTCGGGGCCCCAACCGTCGACGTCGTCGATGTCGAGGCTTGGGTCGTCGTCGCGGCCAGCAATTCCGGAGCGCTGCACGCCCCAATCGGGCTCCATGTTTTGCCAGAAGCAGTCCCAAGGGACCTGGTTCCACAGACCGGAGGGGTGCAAAAGGTGAATATCGACGTCCGAACCCGACGAATCCTGCTGGAACGGGTCGTTCGGGGTGTCCCAGACAAGCTGAATATGGACGTCTTGGTCGGCGGTGGCGTGCAAGGTCATGATCGCGGGAGTCGAAATACGTCCGTCCGCTGCATATGCTGTCAGTTCGACGACGTAGGTTCCAACGATGTCGAGCCACATGTCCGTGAGTTCGCCGTCGTTGGCGCTCAAGGCCGCTGCGCTGTCCATCGGACGTGAAATCAACGCCCAGGTGAACGTGAGTTCTTCGCCTTCAGGGTCACGGCTATTTGCAGCCGACAACTCCATATGATCGAGTGGAAGTCCGAAATAGTCGCCCGTCGGATCAGCGACGGCGGTGGTGCCTCGTTCTGTATTGAGGGCGTCGATCACCGGTTGAGGCGCGTCGAGGTCACGGCCTCGGCCGACTAACGTCAGGTCGACTTCTGGGTTGGTTTCGTCGTCGCTTGTGAAGAGGGCATGGGCTTCAAACGCGCCAGGTGTGGGCGGAGTGAACGCAAAACGAATCTGGATGGACTCGCCGGGCTCAAGTTGGACGTCACGATAGACTTGTCGATCGACTTGAGAAAAAGCGAGGCGACCTTGGGTGGCTTCGATTTCGCCCATCGAAAACGTCGTGCGCGAGCGCGTCGAACAATTCGAGACAGCAACTTCTTTGACAAAAAACTCTTCGGGGTCGACGACGCCAAACTCAAGGCGGGCTGGCTCGACCAGGAGACATGGGAAACGTTGATTGACGATCAGCTCGACTTCGACGATCGGCTCGTCAGGGTCGTTTGACGTGATGGTGAGCGTGCCACGATGAAGTGCCACGTCAAA
>JBFFMO010001236.1:0-1731 GCA_041554035.1 Allomicrovenator sp.
GGGTGTCTGTGAGGTCCGGCGAAATCTTGAGCAGCAACGGGCGTGGGTGAGTCCCACGTTCCTGCGCAAGCCGAACGTTTAACTCTTGCAGGTGGTCAAGAAGCGCAAGCAATGGCGCGCGTTCTTGTAGATCCCGCAAGCCAGGCGTGTTTGGAGAGCTGACGTTCACGACGAAATAGTCACCAAAGTCATAGAGCAGTCGAAAGCTTTTTTCGTAGTCTAGATGAGCTTCGTCGTTCGGAACGACCTTGGTCTTGCCCAGGTTGATACCCAGAATCCCTTTAGGGCGATGGTGAGCAAGACGTTTGGCGACGACGGCAGCACCGTCATTATTGAAGCCCATACGATTGAGCAGGGCGCGGTCCGCGGGAAGCCTAAAAAGGCGAGGTTTCGGGTTTCCCGACTGACCTTCGCCGGTCACGGTGCCGATCTCGATATGCCCAAAACCAAAACCAAAGAGGGCTTCGACGTGCTGAGCGTTTTTATCAAAACCGGCGGCCAAGCCCACGGGATTTGGAAAAGCAATTCCAAAGGCCCGCACCGCCAGTGATGGATCGTCGACCAGCGTTCGGGCTTTCACGGCCGAGAGCGCGGGCCCTCGAAGAGCCGCGTCGAGCGCCCTCATCGTAAGGGTGTGAGCCGTCTCGGCGTCGAGCCGAAAGAGCGCCTTTTTTGCGAGAGAATACATGGGTTGGGACTTCAGATGCGTTCGTAGGTCGTGGCGCTTTCGGTGTATTCCGCACCGTCAAACGAGAGCACCAATCCCTTATCATCGAAAAATGTCTCGATGTTGACTGGACGCTTCCAAACGCGATGAAGCGCTTTCAACACACCGCGCGCGTAGCTCATATCAAGGTCAGTCCCGAGATGTTTGTGGTGGAGCAGCAGTTCCGAACGGTTTTTGTAGTTTCCATCTTTGACGTAAATAAACGGATTTCCAAAATTCGTGAGTTGGTCAAGGAGCTTGCTCTTCACTTCTTTGAATTGTTTCCCGTCAATTTCCCAATGGCCCGACTTATTATTATAGCCAAATGTGTACATATTATTTTCTGCGACAAATTCTTCGGTAAGGAATTCATCGATAAATGTCACATCGTTATAGAGCTTCCGAACCTGGAAAATCTTTTCACGGCCGAGGCCTAACTCACGATCCCACGCCACCTTAACTTGGAGGTCGTCGCAGTCGTCCCACTCCTTACCGAATTTCCCTTTATTCCATCGATCTTCGATATCTCTGTAGAGCTCGATGCCCAATTTGTAGGGATTCAAGCGTCCTGGCGCCGACGCCAACACACCGGCATTGATGTCTGCAAAATCGATGATTTCGGAACCGTCCAAGACGCGTGTCGTGAGGATTTTCGAGTGCCAATAAGACGCCCATCCCTCGTTCATGATCTTGGTTTGCCCCTGAGGTGCGAAGTAGTAGGCCTCTTCGCGGATGATGGACAGGACATCGGATTCCCAACTGTCGAGCGGGGCGTGGTCGACGAGAAATTTCATCACGTCTTTTTCGGCCTCGATCGGGAACCGTTTATTCTTAACGTCCTGGTCTGCCAATTTCTGTTTTTGGCGGTCCAAAAACTCCTGCGGATTGATGTAGTCCTGCATATAATCCTTGGCTCGGATTTGCGGGGTTTCAGTCAATTCGCTTTCAGGTTCTTGTCGGCGCTGCTCGGTAAACGGGCTGTGGTAATCGATCAAATTATCGAGGCTGAGGCAGGTGTCGATAAA
>JBFFMO010001237.1:0-1730 GCA_041554035.1 Allomicrovenator sp.
AAAGACTGAAAACGGAGAACTTCAATATGACTTGGAAACTGATAGACCCGACCGCTCTGGCATCTGACAATCCCTACGATACTTGGCTTTTGACAGGTCTTCGCGAACGCAGCATCGAAATTGGCTCGAATTTCGGCCAAGCGGCGACCTTCTGGCTCGGCGGGAAGTACGGGAACATTGGAGACTACCTGTCAACGCGCCCGTTCGTGTCCGTGACTGGGTTCGCGTGCCTCGCTGCAATCCCGTGGTGGGTGCCGAAAAACCTCAAAACACTCAAATGCGACCTATGGTTGCGAGTCTCGAACGCTGAAATTGACCAGGAGGGCGGGCCGTCGCTACCCGTCGAGGTCAGCGTGCGATTTTTGCGAAACGAGAAGAACGGCAGCGCGAGAATTTACCCGCTGATTTCTGGTGGCGGCGCAGTGTGGCAACGTATCGCATTCGACTACGAGCTGGGCGGATGGGAAGGCGGCTCGCAGGGCGGATTTTGGGATCACTTGGTCTTAGAATTTCGGTCGGAGATTGAGTCTAATCTTGGCACGTCGAGCGTCGAGGGTACGACCGTCAAATCATCGATTGGAAACCGAAAAACGTATCGAGTGCTTGCGGACACAGGCGGATTCTTTTCGAACCTCGCAGCACCCGCACCAGCTCCGTTCGCGCATGAAACCATGTGCACGATTGCGAGCGAGTACGGCATTACAACCCCGTACAATCTGCTCGGCGTGTGGGACAACGTCCTCTCGTCGGACGGTGGCGATTCAATGGTCGTCTGGCCACCGGCCGACGTATTGGTCAGCGACGCGGGATTTGCCTGGAAGACGGCAGCCGCCTATTTGCAGCTGGCTTCATTGTCGATTCAGGAGGTCTTCGACGATGATTTGACCAACGTCCAGGCGAATGAAGTCTTGTCGCTGCAGCCTACATACTTCAGCGTACCGCACGCGCTCGCCGCCGATGTTAATGATGTGTTGATGCGCCCTGAGATCGGATCTGGACTTTCGCAGGGCTGGCCCGCAGAGGCGTACACCGCTGGGTCTGGGGCGTTGTGGCGAGACCGAAGCTACCTCAAACGATTCCGGTCAACCTACGGTGAGCTGGGCGCGCCGCGTGACCTCATCCGGCAGGGCACCCAGACGCGTCTACCCGTCGAATCCTTCATGCTGCGCGCAAACCTTGTGGGCGTGTTCGCCACGGGCAACTACTACCAGAGCGAGACGTTCATCGAGACCGCTGACAAATCGGTCCGGGGCTTCGTCACGGTTCGGGCTACCGTCCAACAGTGGGTTGGCGCATCCGAAATTGTGGTGGGTGATTCGGGCGAGGTCGTGTTGCCGCTCGACTTCGTAATCACAAATAAATTGTCAAAATCCCGCTTTCTCTACAACGCGGCGTGGCTCAACAAAGATGCGGGGCTAGAACCAGAGGCGTTCTGTTACGGCGAAGGGCTTTTGGGTCTGGAGCATCCGCTTTCAACATTCGTTGCCGAGAGCTTACGGCAGCCTTTGGGACTGGACGGTGACAAGGTGTTGCTGGAATCCCCTATCGTCTTGGACTTCGTGCCAACTGGCGATTTCGATTACCGGCGCCCGTACACCGTAAAGCTGGCAGTCGAAGTCACGGACGGACCAGGCGGAGAAAAACCAGAATTCAAGAACGAGACCGTGGCAAAATCCGCGGGGCTACGGATGGAAAACGACCGCACGCCGATGCGCGAGGCAATGCAAGTG
>JBFFMO010001238.1:0-1722 GCA_041554035.1 Allomicrovenator sp.
ATGATCGGTGGGTTGCCGCCGCTGCCAAAATCCTGAACCCAGGCGTTATTAAAACCGCCGGTACCCAGCAAACGATGCCCGCCATTATTGATATTTGCCCAATGGCCAGGCGAGAAGGTCCAGCCTTCGATGGCGGCTGCGGGCGACATTTGCCCGCGCGCCATGTTTTCGCCGCTGTAGGCCGGGCTGAACATCTGCACCCGCGTGGCCGCGTCGGTCGCGCCGCATCCGGTCACAGGACCAGCACATTGGGCGCCGTCGGTGATGGCCTCAAGTTCGCAGCATGAGGAATGGTCCTCACACCAACAATCGGCGTCCTGAATATGGGTCGCATGAAAACGAGCCGCATGGCCCAGGCTCACATCGTAACGCAGCGGTGGCGTCGGCGGGTACGGGGGCTCGGGATTGAAGGCCTCGGGCTCGGTACGTAGACGGTTCGTCAAATAGAGAAGAACGCGTTCATCGTAAGATGGGTAGTCCCCAACCGGCTCGCCCAACGCAGCGACCTGAACACGATCGATGGGTTGCGCGGTGTCTTCGGACGGTTCACCGCACGCGCCAACGAGGCCGAGTGCAAGGAACCAAAAGGCTATGTGTGTTTTCGAATTCATGCCGCGCGGAGTGTACAGAAAGCTGGCATTCGATGCCAGTCGGCGCGGAAAGTGATTTCTGCCCTATTGCGGGGCCACGATCTGGGAAGCCTGCCCGGCGGATCGAATCAGCGCGACGTAAAACGCGATCGCTCGCTCGTAGTTTTCAACTGAGATCCGTTCATTCACCCCATGAATCCTTGGCGTGTCCTGAGGCGTCAATTCCAGAGGCGAAAAACGGTAGATATCCGACCCCAACATCACCATATGGCGAGAGTCCGTGCCGCCGATCGTCAGGCCCGGAGCGACGATCACGTCATCTCCCCATACCGACCCAATCGCCGTTCTGAGCGTCGAGTAGCCCTCACCCTCCAGGGACGATACCGGGCTCGGTTCGCTGTTGAATCCCCCTGTCGGCACACGGATTTCGACAGCAGGGTCATCGATGACCTCCCGAATATGGTCCGTGACCTCCGCGATGGACTGGCCCGGGTTGACCCGGAAATTCACCTTCGCGAGTGCTGATTTTGGCAACACGTTGTCCCGGACTCCGCCGCGAAAAACGGTGGCCGCCGCGGTCGTTCGAATCGTTGCGTTGGTCGATTGTTTTGCGGCCAAGATCTTCAGTACCAAAGGCTCGAAGAGCCAGAGGTTCGAAAAAACAGCGCGGTTCGGGTACGACATTTCGGGAGCGATATACTCAAAACTTGAGCGAATCGGTGCGTTCATCCGAGGCGACATCGGATGGGCCTCAAGTCGGGAAATCGCACGCGCCAAAACGCCGACCGCGGTATGGGCTGGAGGCATGGACGAATGGCCGCCCTCGGCTTCGACCTGAAGCTCAATCGTCACAAATCCGCGCTCAGCCAAGCCAATGAAGGCAATAGGTTTGGCGACACCGGGAAAAAACCCGTCGCCAATGATATGCCCTTCGTCGAGCACCCACTTGGGCGTGACGCTTGCGGCGGCCAACGATTTCGAAATGCGACCGGCTCCTAAATTGCCACCGACTTCTTCATCGCAGCCAAAAACGAACACGATTTCGTTTTCGGGTGTGAACCCGCTTGCCGCCAAATGATCCGCCGCTTCAAGCATGCCAACCACGCCAATCTTGTCGTCCAGAGTGCCGCGC
>JBFFMO010001239.1:0-1720 GCA_041554035.1 Allomicrovenator sp.
CGCATTTTGGCCTCTTCATCGGGCTCTGCATGGTCATGGCCAAGCAGGTGCAAGAGCCCATGAATCAGCAAAAAGTCGACCTCGTGAAGCAGGCTCCAGGTCAAGCTCTCGGGGTCGACACCCAACGACAACGCCACGCGGGCTTTGTGAGAATCCCCTGAAACCAAGCGTTCGGCATAATCGATATTGATGACCACGTCCCCAAGCGCTGGGATGTCGGCTGTGATCTCATGGGGTTCGTAGAGAGGAAAAGACAACACGTCCGTCGCCTTGTCTTCTTCACGCCATTGCGCGTTCAGCGCCTGAATATGCGGGTCATCGGTAAGCAGAATCGAGAGTTCTGGATCAGCTAGACCCAAGGCGTGGAAGTGACTCACGGCTCTCTTTTTTATCAGATTTCGAATTTTGCGTAGGCTCGGATGTTTTCGAGCCATTCCCTCCGACAGGATGTCCACCGGCATGTTTTTCTTCCTCAATCATGTTTCGTTCCGCGGTCAATTCCCACACATCTGTGTTGGCATCGGCGTCTTGTTCACGGTTGCGCTTGCCGTTCTTTCGACGCCCCTCGCTGCGCGAATCTGACGAGTCACCAGACTTTTCGACATGCAGAATCTCCTTCTTCTTATCACTCGGGTATTCAGGCCGGTGATGGTAGATGCCTGCCAAGATCCGGTTGAACGCCAGGGCAATCAGGTTCAGGTCTTTCAGAGTCAGTTCGCATTCGTCGAGCTGGCCATCCGTGAAGGCCTTGTTGATCATTTTCTGAACCAACCCTTTAAGTTTCGCAGGCGTCGGCTCGGGCATCGCACGGCTGGCCGCCTCGATCCCATCAGCGAGCAGACAAATGGCGGTCTCTCTGGATTGCGGTTTTGGGCCCGGATAGCGGTAGTCTTTTTCATCAACACCCTGAATCTCAGGGTCCTCAAGGCTTTTTGCCTTGTGGTAAAAATACGCGATCAGGCTCGTGCCATGATGCTGGGCGATGAAATCTTGGATGACTCCCGGCAGACGATATTGCCGGGCCATTTCGATGCCGTCTTTGACGTGAGCCTTGATGACAAGCGCGCTCATATTGGGCTTGAGCTTATCGTGTGGATTGACGCCGAGTTTCTGGTTTTCAGCGAAATAGTGCGGATTCTTGGCCTTGCCAATGTCATGATAATACGAACCCACGCGGGCGAGCAGCGGATTGCCGCCTACAGCCTCGGCAGCGGCTTCGCACAACGATCCGACCATCATGCTGTGATGGTACGAACCCGGGGCCCGTATAATCAGCTCACGAAGCCCTGGATGATTCAGGTTGGCGAGTTCAAGCAGCTTGATATCGGTGGTGTATCCGAACACGGCTTCCACGACAGGCAAGACCGCGGAAACCACGATGCCTGAAGCGATTCCGCCAACAAGCCCCATCCCCATGCGTCCGATCGACGACAATTCAAAGAACTCGCCGGAGATCAACAGAAAAGCCATGATCGACGCCATGTTCACGGCGCCGATGATGAGGCCCGACCACAACAAAGCCATACGGTTTCGAACCTGTCGGGCCGCCATGGCGCCAACAAATCCGCCGATCGCGGCGTAGGTTGCGAAAAAGAACGAATTTCCCGTCATCAAGCCAACAAGCAGCGCAAAGAGCACGGTGAAGATGGCGGCGTGTTCGCTGTTAAGCACCAGACGTATCAGCATTCCTGAAGCCGCCACGGGTATCGCAAAATACCAG
>JBFFMO010001240.1:0-1720 GCA_041554035.1 Allomicrovenator sp.
GCCCACGGTCGTGTCGACGATTTGGGTCGGGAAGGTGTTGAAACAGCCGTCCTGGGCCAGACAGGGGTCCGTTGGAATCACCGGATCCATCGGATCCATCGGGTCTTCCACGGGATCGACAACCGGATCGACGACAGGGTCGACAACGGGATCGACGACAGGATCTTCGGTCGTGGTCGGCACGTCCTGATTGGTGGGGATTTCGGTCGTTGGGATGTCTGAGCGAACTTCAGCTGTGTCTTCCGGGCTGGCGTCTTCAGCACATGAGACGGCAAAAAGGCCGATGAGGAGCAGGGCGCCAATTCGGGTCGGAAAGCACAATTTCATAGTCAGATACCCAGAGTTGAATTTCACACATTGAAATAACCACAAAACGGCCGACCGCGATAGCCAGCCGAGCGATGTTTAGGTGGTCAACCAACATAGAAGCCTGTTTTTCTCTCGATAAGCGGCTGTTTTTCTCTCGATAAGCGGCTGTTTTTCTCTCGATAAGCGGCTGTTTTTCTCTCGATAAGTGGCTGTTTTTCTCTCGATAAGCGGCTGTTTTTCTCTCGATAAGCGGCTGTTTTTCTCGACACTGGCAGACGTCGATTGGCTGGAGTCGACGCAGACCCTATTACGAGCCCGCTTCTGACCCTCGCACATCAACCGAATTTGGATATGATTCAGGCCTAATTCAAAGCGGAGAGTACCGATGGCTGACGAAAAATATCAGGGTTCTTGTCTTTGTGGCGAGGTTCGATTCGAGGTCATCGGCCCGTTCGAGCGCTTTTTCTTATGCCATTGCCAGCGTTGCCGCAAAGGCACGGGCTCAGCCCACGCGGCGAACCTGTTTTCGACGACGGCGACTCTAAATTGGCTCAGCGGAGAGGAGAAGTTGCGTGAGTTTCAGGTGCCTGAGACTCGCCACTCAGGGGCGTTTTGTTCAGTCTGTGGATCGCCCATGCCGACGCTTCATGGGCAAAGGATCAAGGTCCCTGCAGGCAGCCTCGACACCGAGGTAACGATCAAACCCAATGCCCATATTTTTATGGAAGACAAAGCCGGCTGGGACAACGAACTGGAAAAGGTCGAAAAGTACGACCGTTACCAGACCCCCTGATGCGCCTAGATTTTTAGATAATCGCATTTTGACGCACCCAGATAGACGTCAAAATTGGTGCGGGTCGGAAACACACCTTCGAAATGCTGCCACATTGATTTGGGGCCGGCGAAGATGTCGATATGGTTGCCGATGATGGCTCCCCCAACATCGTCGGCTCGGAAACAGCCGTCATGAGTGAAGGCTGTAACTCCGCCCAGTGCGGGCACCTGCACGCCGTCAAACGCTGGCAGGTAGAGCACCGTTTTTAGGGCAAACTCATTGCGGTCGACTGCGATCGAATGCATGGGAACGAGCGCGTTCGAAAACGCACCCTGACCCCAAGGCTGTGTGACCGGATTCAACGCCTTCCAGCAAACGATTCCGCCAGTGGGGCAGGGCCGTCCGCAGCTGCAGGTGGACGCGTAGTTGACGACTCGCCCATCTTTGAGACGGCCGCTGCCTTCGATGCAGGCAGCGTCTGAATACGCAGCTGGGACCGTGGCAATCGGATTGCAGTTCACGTCGTTCAAGACGGTGTTTGCGGCGCCGCTGAAGTCGGACTCCGAAGCCAGATAATAATACGTGTTGTAGACTTGGCCGTAGTACGTGCCCTGGCTTTGTTGACCGCAGCAGCCC
>JBFFMO010001241.1:0-1717 GCA_041554035.1 Allomicrovenator sp.
CCAACACCACCGCCTGCGCCCCCCGCGCCGCCTTTGCCTCCAGCGTCGTCGTCGAGTCTCGCTCCGTTGGTCGATAAGCTCAGTCCAGACGCGTTTCAATGGTCGCTGGAAGATTTCGCGCGCGATTGCCCTGGATTGGTGATCACCGGAATTCTGTCCCCCACCGAAGCGATTGCACTGAATTCGGTCGCCGTGCAGCGTTCGAATTGGGACGCCGATGCTATCGCGGTCTTTTTTGCGGACGTCGTCGCTGCGGCACAACGGACAGTCAAAGTGCTCAGTTCACAAGATGAATTCAACGAACTCCAGCTTGCGCTGCAGGATCAATTCGCCTTGTTCAGGCGTCTCGATGGTACCCCCTACGTCCACGTCGCAATCGTTGAACGCGCGACCAGTCTCGGGGTCGCCCTCGTCATGATGCGAAGGTTCCAGAAGACCCTACGCCAAAACTTGGAGGGTACATGAGCGTTTTTGATGTCCTCAACACTATGCGGGCGGAATTGCCAGGATTCATCTCATCAAGCGTGGTGGGGTTCGAAAATGGACTCCAGTTGGCGTGCATTTCCGAGGTCGACGCTGACGACAGCGCTGCGGCCGACGCGTTTCACAGCAACGTCTACCGCGCCACAGCACGAGCTCTGGGTGAGGTTGGCTCTTCGACGCCGACCGCCGAGGGGATCGTCATCATGGGCGATAAACATGTCTTTCTCTCCGTTCCCTTGGATGAGAGCTTTTTTTGGCATGTTGTCACCCAATCGGAGACGACGCTCGGATTTACGCAGGCCGTGATGCGAAAACACCGTGATGCCATGCGTAACGAGCTTCGTGACCTCTTTTCTAGCTGAGATCGGAACCCTGTGGGCACCAATTCGCAAAATTATTCTGGGGGTCTACTTATCGTCGGAGCCGACGGCACAATCCTCGAAGCGCCGTCTTTCTTGTCGGATTGGTTTGGCGAGGGGCAAGTTGATTCGATTTTTGCGCTCTTTGCGCCCGATCGCACCCCACACCTGACATTGCGACGCGTGGTTGCCGGGGCCAGAGGGCGAATGGAGTTCCATGTTGAGTTGGTCCCAGACGCGGGGCGCCCAAAATTCCTGCGCTACTGGGATTTGACCCAAACAGACGCCGAACTGGCGACATTTTTCTTGGTTGATGACACCTCAGTGGTCGAGAGCTTCCACTGGCGTGAACAGCGCGCCCGCAGGGCCGTGGCCGAAGACGTCCGAGAACTCATTGCGAAGCGACTTCGTCCCGCCATCGCGAATCTCACGGTATTGGCCGATGTCGCGGCAGAAAGCCCTGAATTGTCGGCGGATGCGCTCGAACGCTATCGCGATGTGGCAAAGGATCTCGCGCAACGGGTGCGGGAAATGGACGAGTCTATTCAGGCGCGACATGCGATCGACCTCGAAATTCCGTTTCGTGTGGTGGATTTGACCTCGGTGCTTTCGAGCTGCTCAAACGAACGTGCCGCTGTGGCGTGCCAGCTTTTTGATGTCACCCGAGACATCTTTGTCTCGTCCGCAGTCATCGAGCACGTGGTCCTGCCCGTGTTGGAGAACGCCATTGACGCTCGGCCCAAGGACGGTTGGGTCCATGTGGTGGCGACCCTCCTGCCAGCCAATAAGGTGTGCATCGAGGTCCAAGATCTGGGGCGTGGAATGACCCAATATGAAATGAGCCGAGCCCAAGACCCATTCTACTCGACCAAACG
>JBFFMO010001242.1:0-1714 GCA_041554035.1 Allomicrovenator sp.
AGTGTTCGGCTAACGCGACCTGCACAAATACTGTCGGCAGCTTTGCCTGCGCATGCAACGCAGGGTACGCGGGCAACGGAGTCACATGCCTCGACATCAACGAATGCCTTGGACAAAACCAGTGTTCGCCGCTTCAGACCTGCACCAATACTCCGGGCTCGTACACGTGTTCATGCAGCCCCGGGACGGTTGCCGTGGGGAATACCTGCGTGTTGGTCGGGGATGTTTGCGCGGCTCCGTTCCCAATCACGACCGTGCCGTTTTCAGGCTCGAACAACACATTTGGATTCCAGTCGGATTATCGATTCCAGGGCGGTCAATGCCCCGGTGTGGGTGGTGGACGCGGCAATAATAATATCGATCAGGTCTGGGAATTCACACCGACGACTGCCGCGACCTATCGTGTGAGCATCGACATGCAGGGTTGGCCTGGAGTGGCCTACGTGGTCACGGATTGCGCACAGATTGGAACCACCTGTCTGGTGGCCGATGAAAACGATCCCGACTTCACCGTCGCGATGAGTGCCAACGTGACCTATTTCATCATCGTCGACGGCATCCAGGGACGAACCGGGCCTTATACCATTGATGTTTCGGTGGATGAGTGTGCAAGCGGGCTTGATAATTGCGCGGCAGATGCGATTTGCACCGATACCTTGGCTGGATTTGAGTGCGCCTGTCCTTCGGGTTTTGTCGGTGATGGTCTTTCCTGCATGGATATTGACGAGTGCGGGAGCTTTGCACCGGTCTGCGACATCAACGCAACCTGCACCAACCTGCCCGGCACCTACGATTGCACCTGCAATGCTGGTTATTCAGGCGACGGAGTGACATGCACCAACGGCTCGCTTCCTGGAGAAACGTGTATCAATCCGTTCGTCGTGGGCGCCCTGCCCTATACGTTTAGCGGCGACACCTCAGATGCGGTGAACGATTTTGGTGCCGCATTTAACACGTGCCCTGGCCTTCCCACTGGCGGCGGAAACAACTCCAATGACGAGGTGTTTTCGTTCACGCCGACCGCGAACGCGACCTATCGGATATCTTTGGCCACCAGCTGGCAATCTGTGCTTTACGTGCGAACCGCGTGCACCAACAACGCGGCCTGTTTGGCGGGCGATGCGCGGGCGTTTTCTTCGAGCGCCGACGTCGATGTGACGTTATTGGCCAACGTGACCTATTTCATCATCGTCGACGGGTTTGGAGCCCAGAACGCCGACGGTGCCTACACTCTTTCGGTGCAACAGCTTTGAGTTCTGACGCAAGAGAGCTTGAGCCCGGCGATCCACGCAGTCTGGCGGACGGCCGATACACCTGCATTTCTGTGCTCGGTGAAGGCTCGATGGGGCGAACGTTTCTGGCCGATGACTCCAAGACCGGCACTCAGCTTGCGATAAAGGCCCTCTATCCGTCGCGTTTGGCTGACTGGAAAGACCTTGAGCTTTTTCAGCGTGAAGCCGCGGTTCTGGAACGGATCGAACACCCGTTGGTTCCGCGTTATATCGATTCGTTCCACGAGGGCGAAGGCGATTCTGTTTGTTATTTTTTGGCGCAGACTTGGGTCGAAGGGCACACGCTGCGCGAAGAACTGCGCGGTGCACGGCGCTTTGAAGAAGCCGACCTTGTGGCGTTATTGCGCGATATGCTCGATGTTTTGAAAACGATCCACGGGTTGGAAACGCCCGCGATTCATCGCGACATCAAGCCCGAAAAT
>JBFFMO010001243.1:0-1713 GCA_041554035.1 Allomicrovenator sp.
ACCAAGGATCGGCCAGTTCGAGGCGATAGGGGGCGCTTTTACTTTCGAAAAGAAGGGGCTGGAGCCGGGCAGGCTTGGGTGCGTCTGACTCACATCCGCACATCGAGAGGACGGCTAAGAATATGACGAAAAAGCTACGCACAGTGCACCTCAAAACGGGGTGCGACTATTCCACGTGAACGCGGGGACGGCAAGTGAAGACGCGCCCCGCGTATTGCGGGGCACTTCCAATCAGCCGTTGAAGTAGAGTTTGTACTCAAGTGGGGTGGGCTGGAGGCGTGTCGGCACAATTTCGTGCTCGAACTTGTACTGCAGCCAGGTCTCGATCACGTCTTCGGTGAAGACGTCGCCCTTCAACAGGAATGCATGGTCTTCAGTCAGGCACTGAAGGGCGGCCTCAAGGTTCGCAGGTGCCGATGGAATCTGGCTCAACTCTTCTGGAGGAAGGTTGTAGATATCCTTGTCCATGGCTGCGCCCGGATCGAGCTGGCGTTCGATGCCGTCGAGGCCGGCCATCAACATCGCAGCAAACGCGAAGTATCCGTTGCAGCTGGGGTCGGGTGTACGAAATTCGATGCGTCGGGCGTTGGCGCTTCCGCCTGCCAGAGGAATTCGAACTGCGGCCGAACGATTTCGGCTTGAGTACGCGAAGTTCACAGGGGCTTCGTAGCCCGGAACGAGTCGCTTGAAGCTGTTGGTCGTCGGATTGGTGAACGCGGTCAAAGCCGGCGCGTGTTCCAAAATACCGGCGATGAAATGCAGGGCCATCTGGCTCATGCCTGCGTACTTATCGCCTGCAAAAAGGTTGGCGCCATCCTTCCAGATACTCATGTGCACGTGCATCCCGCTGCCGTTGTCTCCCATGATGGGCTTGGGCATGAAGGTCACGGTCTTGCCGGCTTTATTTGCCGTATTGCGCACGATGTATTTGAACCACTGAAGTTTGTCGGCCATCGCCAAAAGTGAATCGAATCGAATGCCGATCTCACACTGACCGCCCGAGGCGACTTCGTGGTGATGAACGTCGACTTCGATGCCACAGTCTTCAAGATTCAGCGACATCTGTGTGCGCAAGTCATGAAGGTGGTCCATCGGAGGAACAGGGAAATAGCCGGCTTTATGCTGCGACTTGTAACCAAGGTTTGGACGCTCGTCGCGGCCGGTATTCCAGGCGCCTTCGATCGAATCCACAGCAAAAAACGACTGGTTAGGTTTCGAGTCGTAGCGGACGTCGTCGAAAATAAAGAATTCGGCTTCGGGCCCAAAATACGCGGTGTCACCGAGGCCAGTCGACTTCAGGTACGCCTCGGCCTTGCGTGCAACGTGACGAGGGTCGCGTGAGTAGGGCTGACCCGTGATCGGATCCGAGATGTCACAAATGAATGAGACGGTCGGGACCTCGGGAAAGGGGTCGATACGCACGGTCGTTGGGTCGGGAGTCAACGCCATGTCTGAGGCGTGAATCGCCTGCCAACCCCGGATGGAGCTGCCGTCAAAACCAAGGCCTTCTTCGAAGAGGCTTTCGGTCAATCGATGAGCTGGAATCGTGGTGTGCTGCCAGGTGCCCGGAAAATCCTGAAACTTCAGGTCAATCATTCGAGCGTTGCTTTCTTTGGCGAATTTAATGGCGTCTTTGACGGCCTGAGCGCGGTTCTTCGACATATTGGTTCCTCAAGGTTTTAGAAAAGTTAGGAGAGGGCGTCTGGCCCACGT
>JBFFMO010001244.1:0-1712 GCA_041554035.1 Allomicrovenator sp.
GATCGGCGGCTACTCGATTCACCGTCCAAATCTGCCAACAACGCGGTGGCCAAGAATCCCCACATCAAGTCATTCGAAACGTCGACCTCGATATCGATATGAAAGAGGTTTGCGCCCGCCAGAAAGCCAAGGCCGGCCCACCCACGCTCCATCGTGCCAATCGGTTCGTCAAAGGCGTCCATCACATCGTAGGTCCAAGGTTTCAGCAGCCGGCGACGCACATAATACGAGGTCGTCTCGCTGCCCATGCGGACTTCGTATTTTCGCCTCAAAAAACTGAGCTTCCACTCCGTGTAACCAATATATCTGCCGCGCGGATTTTTGATCTGCATCGAGTTTTCGGCCATCCCTGTGGTGCGCACAAATTCTCGTCGTTCGTCGCACAGGTCGTCTTCGACCACAAAACTCAAATCAGGATCGGTGAAAATAGAATAATCGGTGAGGTTTTGCAGCATCTCGTTTTGACGCTGCGAAATCCGCCCAAGCTCGCGCCTGTGGGCATCAAGCACCCGATATTGGCGTTTGAACATGTTGCCAAAGAGCTGTTTCATGCCCCCAACCTGCTCCAGGATCAGCTCCTGATGGTCTGCCATCGAAGTGCCGTCAGTCTGTGCGCCGTCGGCGTACTCTCTGGAGAGGTCACGCCGGAACAAATCGTCGGCAATGCTTGCGACCTCCCGTTCTTGCCGAGGGTCAAAAGCCAGCTCCAGCCCCGAGAAATCACGCTCCGCGACCGGTGCGGCAGGTTCCTCCTCCTGCTCCTCCTCGTCGGCAAACATCCTCGCCATTTCCGCCTCTTGTTCCTCCCGTTCAATCCGCTGAATCACCACTCGCCGGACCTCGGCCCACTCATCACCGTCGATGATGCCGTTTCCGTCGGTATCAAATTTCGCCAAGACCCGCGGGTCCTCTGCGATCAGCTGTCGTATGCGGGCGAGTTCGGTTCGTAGTCTTTCGGGATCGACGCTCATGGTGTCCTGCTGGGCCTGATGTAGAAATTCCTATCGATAAAAAATAACCAATCTATTTTTGGCGTCCAAAGAGAAAACCACCGCCGAAAGCTGCAATGACCAATCCCGCAGTGACCAAATAATATTGAGTCAGCGGAAACGAATCTTCAGAGTCAGCCTTGATCTCCGCTTCATCTTGAGGAGGCATCTTTTCGACGAGTCCTTCAGCTTCCGGGGGCGGGCCGGCATCCGGTGTGGCGCTCTCTTCCACCTTGGCCGCCTGGTCCATTTTGGCGACGAGCAAGCGAAGCTCCTCTAAATCTGGGCCCTTCGGGGTCTCACGACCGTAACGCTGCACACCAAATTTGATATCGCGCGGGACCCATCGTGGAAGCGTCTCGGCTTGGCTGTGTGGGTTGTATTTCAGTGCCTGCCGAATTCGACTCAGGTCCGGGTTCTGAGCGACCACGTTGGCCCGATAAAGAGCCAGCGCTGCAAGTAATTTGTCCTCAGATTTTGTGCCAGAGCGGGCCACCAGCGCTTCCGCCAGCCAGTCGAGCAAGACCGCACAGGATGCATAATCGACGCCTGACGCACCAAGCTTTTGAAGATATTCGTCGGCCGTCCATCCGGTGTCGGCGAGAGCCTTTTTATCTGCTGCATGGTTGATCACGTCACGGAGCCAGACCACCCGTTGAGTGCCGACATGGTCAACGTATCGCCCCGCGAGCTCGCTGTCCTGGTGATTGAGCGCACACAGCA
>JBFFMO010001245.1:0-1707 GCA_041554035.1 Allomicrovenator sp.
CCGCACCAGACGCCCAGATAGACATCCACCTGAGCGGGCTCAACCGTCTTAAGCTCTTCGACCGCAGCCGCATTGAGCTGCACCACATCGTAAGCGGCCTTCCAATCTGGATTTTCGCGAAGAATCTGTGCGGGCACCGTTTCGCTCGGGGCCACGCTTTCGCTTTGAAGAGCCATTGTTCTGACCTCGGTATTGGGGGCTGCACCGCAGCCGGCCAGCAATAATGCGATGAGAAGGTATTTCATTCTTCACCGCTCTCATCGGAGGCAAAAAGCGCTGCATACTCTTTTTCGAGAGATTTCTGCTTCTTCTTGCCTGCGCCACCAAGGGCATCGATCGCGGAACGAATCCGCGCTCTGGTCATATCCGGCCCGAGCACAGCCATAGAATCAAAAAGTGGGGTCGAGACCGTGCTGCCCGAGATCACCAAGAAGAAGGGCTTGAGGAAGTCGCGTAGCTTCATCTCAAGTCGCTCGGCCATATCCTTCATGACTTCGTGTAAATCGTCAGAGGTCCAAACACGCTGAGCCTCAAGGCGCCAAAGCGTGAGCTGCATGACGCGCAACAATTCATCGGAGTCACGCCCCGCTGTCAGCGTCGCAGCATCCAGCGGCATCATTCCCGAAAAGAAATGAGACACCAATGGACCAAGATCGCTGAGAGTCTCGATTCGTTTTTGAGCCATTTCCAAGATCGGAAAACCGTACTCGGCGTTCAAGGCCCACGTCTTCACACGCTCAGCGAGCGCTGCGACGTCATGGTTTTCACGAATGTAGCGCCCGTTTAACCAGGAGAGCTTGATGGTATCGAATACGGGCCCGCCCAATGAAACTCGGTCGATCTCGAAATGCTCGACCATTTCAGCCAGCGAGAACTTCTCTTCGCCGTCAGGCATGGTCCAGGCCATCATGCCCAGGTAATTCAGCAGCGCTTCGGGCAAGAATCCCATGCGAGCGTAATACATGATGCTGGTCGGGTTCTTGCGCTTAGACAGCTTGCTCTTATCAGGGTTGCGCAAGAGCGGCAGATGCAGGAATTGCGGGGCCTCCCACCCAAAATACTCGTACAAAAGCACGTGTTTTGGGGCTGACGAAATCCACTCTTCGCCGCGCATCACATGGGTGATCCCCATCAGATGGTCATCGACCACATTGGCCAGGTGGTAGGTGGGTAAGCCATCCGATTTCACCAAAACCTGCATGTCGACCGTGGCCCAATCAAACTCGATATCCCCGCGGAAATAATCCTTCACCACGCACGTCCCTTCTCGAGGAACGACCATACGAATCACGTGGGACTCGCCGTTGGCGGCACGCGTGGCGGCTTCATCGGCGGGGATATTCATGCAAAGACCGTCGTAGCCATGAAACCCGTTGGATTCCCGTTGCTCAGCGCGGAGCGCTGAAAGGCGTTCCGAGGTGCAGAAACAGCGGAAACCGTGCCCCGTCTCCAAGAGACGTGCCGCGTGATCCGCATAGATTTCGGAACGCTCGCTCTGGCGATAAGGACCATGTGGGCCGCCGACATCGGGGCCCTCATCCCACGTGATCCCCAACCACTTCAAGGCGTCCATGATCTGCGTTTCAGATTCGCGTGTGCTTCGAACCTGATCCGTGTCCTCGATTCTCAACAGGAATTCTCCGCCGTGTTTTTTGGCGAAGCAGTAGTTGAAATGCAAGGAACCTCATTTACATATTATGAAACAAA
>JBFFMO010001246.1:0-1701 GCA_041554035.1 Allomicrovenator sp.
CAAGGTCACGACCAAGTGGGCCCTTCAGCGCGATACCAGCTGGTTGAGCTGAGTTTATTTTAAAATAGTATTTGGGTTTTCCGTCGCCCCGGGCCGTGCAATTGCATAGTCCGGGGTCAATTTTGGCGCTCGTTTCAGAGCGACTCGAAGAGAGTTTAGATATGTCGATGTCTTCCGAAGAGATGATTCGCCTGTGCAAAAAACACACGCTCTTTACTTGGGCTGCAAGCGGGAAAGTTAACCCACTGCCCATCGAGCGGACAGACGGCGTGTACGTTTACACGCCCGACGGCAAAAAGATTCTGGATTTTAATAGCCAGCTTATGTCCGTAAATATTGGGCATAATCACCCCAAGGTGACGCAGGCGATTAAGGACCAACTGGATCGCGGGCTGACCTACGTTTACCCAGGCGCTGCAACGGAACCTCGGGCACGCCTTGGGCAGTTATTGTCCGAAATCGTCCCAGGCAACATCAACACGTTCTTTTTTACTCTGAGCGGTGCCGAATCGAATGAAAACGCCATTAAAATGGCGAAGGATTTTACGGGGCGCACCAAGATTATGGCGCGTTACCGGTCGTACCATGGGGCGTCGAACGCCTGTATGCAGCTTACCGGTGACCCTCGTCGAATCCCCAACGAGCCAGGCATGCCGGGCGTTGTGCACGTTTTTGATCCGTGGCCCTATAATTATTCGTTCGGTACGACCGAAGAAGAAATTACGGAAAATAATCTAAAATATTTGGAAGAAACGATCATTTACGAAGGGCCCCAGACCATCGCCGCGATGATCATCGAGACGGTGACGGGCACCAACGGCATCCTTGCGCCGCCTAAGGGCTACCTGAAAGGACTTCGGGCCTTGTTGGATAAATACGGGATTTTGCTGATTTGCGACGAAGTCATGGCGGGCTTTGGTCGTACCGGAAAAATGTTTGCATTCGAACATGGCGACATCGTTCCCGATATCCTGACGATGGCCAAGGGTCTCACCAGCTCTTACCTGCCCATGGGTGCCGTCGGCGTATCTGACGACATCGCCAAGTTTTTCCAAGACCACGTTTATTGGGGTGGATTGACCTACTCTGCACACGCGCTCTGCTGTGCTTCGGCCATCGCATCGATCGAAGTTTTGGTCGAAGAAAAATTGGTCGAAAACGCTGTGAATATGGGCGAAGTGATGCGCGGCCATATGCAGCGCATGAAGGATAAACACCCCTCGGTGGACGCGTTTCGTCAAATCGGCCTTTTTGGCATGATGGATATTCGCAAGAACGCAGCTGGCGAGCCGATGGCGCCTTATAATGGTGCTCATGAGTCGATGACCAAATTGGCTGGATTCTTCATCGATAACGGTCTCTTCACGTTCGTTCGTTGGGGAAGCTTCATGTGCAACCCGCCTCTTTGCATCAACGAGGCGCAGATTGCCGAAGCGTTCGAAGTCATCGACCGCGGTCTCGACATCACCGACTCGTATTACGAGGGTTGATGCAACTGTGCCGTGCTCCAGCCCGACATTTTCTGTGATTGGTGCGCCGGGCTCCAGCCCGGCATTTTTTTGTGATTAACGCGCGACCACTTGGCGACTCATGTAGTGTTTGGGATAATGATCAGTGGGGAGTCGTTTTTCAATGGACTCACGAGGGTCCGGCGGATGTTTACATCACTGACTACCACTGAGAGTAAGTGAACATGAGAAC
>JBFFMO010001247.1:0-1700 GCA_041554035.1 Allomicrovenator sp.
ATTCCTGGGTGATGGCCTTCGACAACGAAATCGAGGCTTTTCGTGCGTTTGCTAAGGCGATGCCAGGCAATACGATCTTGTTGGTCGACACCTACGACACGTTTCAGGGCATCAGGAACGCGATAACGGTCGGCCTGGAAATGAAGGCCCGTGGCGAAAAACTGCTTGGGATTCGTCTGGACAGTGGCGACCTTGCGTACCTGTCGATCGAAGCCCGAAAAATGCTCGACGAGGCTGGCCTTCACGATGCCGAAATCGTGGCCAGCAATAATCTGGATGAGCATATCATCGGCTCGCTCAAGGATCAGGGTGCCAAGATTTCGATCTGGGGCGTCGGGACCAAACTCGCGACTGCCTTTGACCAACCCGCGCTGGGCGGGGTCTACAAACTGGGCGCCATCAATGCCGGTGGGCATTGGGATCACCGGTTGAAGCTTTCGGAACAGACTTCAAAAAGCACGACACCCGGCATTCATCAGGTTCTTCGCTTTTTTGACGGCACACATTATATCGGCGATTTGCTCTACGACGAACTCACAGGTGTCTCCAAGCCCCACGTGATCGTCGACCCGACGGACATGACCCGACGCAAACCGATGCCACTCTCGGCGACCGTGGAACCCTTGCTGGTCCCCATCTATCGTGCAGGCAAGAAGGTTTACGACATCCCATCGATCCATGCCTCACGGGCCCGAACCATCAGCGAGCTGTCACGGCTTCATCCGGGCATTCGACGTTTTGTGAATCCTCACGAATACCCGGTGGGCTTTGACTTGAAACTCTATGAGTTGAAGATGCGTCTTATCCTTGAGGCACGCGGTATTGCCGAATAACGGGCCGTGCCTCAGGAGCGATCATGAAAATGTGGAATGACCATTTTTCGGGACATGCCCATCTTTACGCCAAGGCTCGGCCAACCTACCCACCCGCACTCTTTGCATGGCTCGCCGAACGCGCACCAAACGATGGACTCGCCGTCGATGTCGGCACGGGCAACGGTCAGGCCGCCATCCTGCTCGCAGACCACTTCAAGAAAGTCCTCGCTTTTGATGCCTCGGCCGAACAGGTCAAAGAGGCGAGGCCTCATAAACGTGTTTCCTACGGCGTGGCACCCGCCGAAGAACTCCCCATTGAAGACCACTCGGCGGCCATCATCGTTGCCGCCCAGGCGGCTCATTGGTTCGAGCTTCCGAAGTTTTTTGCCGAATGTGACCGGGTGTTGGTACCGGGCGGTTTGGTGGTTTTACTAAGCTATGGCAACCAACATATTTCGCCCAAAATCGATGCCATTATCGACATTCTTTACAGCGATATTTTGGCCTCAGATTGGGCGCCCGAACGTGACCTGGTCGAGTCCGGATACGCCAGCATTGACCTGCCTTTTGAAGAAATCACCGACAAGCCAAAATTCGAGATCGCTCTGGATTGGCCGGTCGAACAATTCCTGAACTATTTACGGTCGTGGTCTGCCACGCAACGCCATGCCGCTCGAACGTTGATGGACCCCGTTTGTGTGATCGAACACGACTTGCGCGATGCTTGGGGCACCGGAAAGCAACGGGTGGTGTGGCCGATCAACATGCGGGTCGCAACGGTGAGCGGTGAGCGGTGAGCGGTGAGCGGTGAGCGGTGAGCGGTG
This sequence comes from Allomicrovenator sp., assembly GCA_041554035.1. GTDB lineage: Bacteria > Myxococcota_A > Bradymonadia > Bradymonadales > Bradymonadaceae > JBFFMO01. Next base: position 1,640 of record JBFFMO010001247.1, read on the forward strand.
AGCGGTGAGCGGTGAGCGGTGAGCGGTGAGCGGTGAGCGGTGAGCGGTGAGCGGTGAGCGG
>JBFFMO010001248.1:0-1695 GCA_041554035.1 Allomicrovenator sp.
GTATCAAAGACTTCATCGAACTCGGTGAGTTGATGGCGCGTGATGCGCTGGATCGCAACGAGTCGTGCGGTGGCCATTTCCGGGCGGAGTCGCAGACTCCAGAAGGCGAGGCTCTTCGCGACGACGAGAACTTCACATATGCCGCGGCTTGGGAGTGGAAAGGGGAGGGAACTCCTCACCAACTCCACAAGGAAGTCCTCGTATTCGAGAACGTGAAACTCACGCAGCGCAGCTACAAGTAAGGAGACGCAGATGGCTAACAAGAGCTTTAAATTGCAGGTCTGGCGTCAGAATGGCCCCAACGAAGCAGGTCAGTTCGAAGATTTTTCGGAATATTCGAAAGACATCAGCGAGCACGCTTCCTTCCTTGAGATGCTTGACCTCATCAACGACCGATTGATGCGTGACGGCAAACGCCCGATCGAATTCGACAGCGATTGCCGTGAAGGCATTTGTGGTCAATGCGGTTGCATGATCAACGGTCAGGCGCATGGACCTCAGCTTGGCACGACCGTGTGTCAGCTTCATATGCGCGTGTTCCAGGACGGCGATGCATTGGTGGTTGAGCCCTTCCGGGCGAATTCCTTTCCAATCATCAAAGACCTCGTGGTCGACCGAACTGGGCTGGACCGTATTCATCAAGCCGGTGGTTATGTCAGCGTGAACACCGGACCCAAACCCGACGCCAACGGCATGCGAATCGGCAAAGAATTGTCGGACCGTGCGTTCGACGCTGCGGCCTGCATCGGTTGCGGAGCGTGTGTTGCTGCGTGTCCTAACGCTTCGGCATCACTCTTCACGGGTGCCAAGGTGACTCAGCTCGCGCTGATGCCACAGGGACATCCTGAGCGTAATACACGCGTTGCTGGCATGGTCCGTCGCATGGACGAGCTTGGTTTTGGCCATTGCTCGAATATCGGCGAGTGCGAAGCCGCATGCCCGAAAGAAATCTCGTTGGATAATATCGCGATCATGAAACGCGAGTACTTGAAGGCCACACTCTCCGGGCACTAAAGCTCGCCGATTATCTTCTTGTTCCTGATTGGGCCGCCGTCGAGCGGCCCATTTTATTTCTTGTCGAGTCGAAGTGGATTCTATATGGTCTGACCACTTTCAACGAATGAGGAAACGGAAGATGAAACCAATCATTTATGCACTCCTACTTGCTGGCGCTGTGTCGTGCGGAACCACTGCCGATGACACGAATAATACGACCAACAACGCGACGAATAATAACGCGACGAACAACGCGACGAACAACACGACCAACAATTCGACGAACAACACGACCAATAATTCGACGAACAACGCGACGAATAACGCGACGAATAACGCGACCAACAACACGACGAACAACGCGACCAACAACGCGACCAATAATGGCGTCGCGGTTTGGATCGCTGCGTCGTCGCCATGCCTTGGCTCAAAAACCAACGCACTTTGGTTCGATGACCGCATGAACGGTTTCGCCGGCTGTGGCGAAGGCGGCGACGGCTACGGTTTTTTCAAAACCACCGATGGCGGCATGAATTGGACCGAGGTCTTCGGCTTTGAGACGCTTCGAATCAACGATATCAACCGTGTCGATGGAACGCTCTACCTCGCCGGGATTCGCAATCCCGGCGGTGGTTCGGCGTTCAAAGTCATCGACGATAACGGTGCGCTTTCGTACACCGTGATGTTCACGCCTTCGAA
>JBFFMO010001249.1:0-1693 GCA_041554035.1 Allomicrovenator sp.
ATCGGCTTGCTTGTGTAGAGCAGAGCAGCGTCAAGTGGAGTGTAAATCCGTTCCGAGACCATATCGGAACCAGAATCCGTCGAGCCAAGATCATCAGAGCCAAGATCATCAGAACCAAGATCATCACGGCCAAGATCATCACGGCCAAGATCAGCGGCGTCGCTGCCCCCGGTATCGTGGAGGCCAGTGTCCCTCTCTGTATCAACGATGCCATCCAACGCAGCGAAGGAATTGCATCCGGTTACGATCAAGATCGCGCTGGCCAACCAAATTCTGTTCACAATAGATCACCAAGCTGAATGAGATTCTTGAACAGTAATGAGGGTTTCAAGGCCATAGGCCGCGGAAGGTGCCGCCTTCGATATTTGTCATGGTAGACGCAGCAGTAAAAATGGCCCCCAACACCACGTGCAAGTCACAGCCATTACGGGTCGCCTTAACACTTAGGCTGTCCAAATTAATGTTTTGGAAGGTGTCGTCCTTCTGGCCAAATCCGACATCAGTCGTATTAACCGCAACGGGACCCGTCGACTCCACGATGTAGGGTTGCATCGTCCAAGTTTGAGTAGAAACCGCAAAATCATGGAGCGTGAAGACGATGAATCCGCCGGCGAACGCCGCCAACGCGACATCTCTTACCCCAAAGTTTTCTATCGTTATCGGAGCTTCATTGAGCAAAGCCACCTGGTTGGTATCGGCCCGATATTCAAAAGCGAAAACTTGCGCCCTTGCGTCTCCGGGAGGGCCGACGACGTTTGCATAGATGTACACGTCGTTCGCGAGATGAATGATGTCAAAAAGCGTTGGGTCTGTGACGTCCTCAGCGATCAAGATCGGTTTTTTGTCGGTCCCGTTATGAAGAACGTAGACGTCACCATCCTCGTCATTAAACGCGACCAAAGACCCTGACGTCGATCTGGCAAAGGTCAAACCACCTGGCACCGATCCTACTCCGGGTTGCACTACAGCAGCGCCCATAGACAAGTTATTTTCGGGCAACGAAATGAGGGTTTCGACACCATCGAGGACCTCACGCCAAAAAAAATAGGTTGATGCGGCGGTTTCTTCGGTGAACGGATTAAAACCACCGCTGGTGGCGAGGTCATACACTGCGGGCGATGGGCTGTCGGCGCATCCAAGCGGCCCGCCAATGGATTGAATCACACTGCCAGAAGTCAGTTCCAAGAACACGGAGCCACTGGGGCAGGTGTCTCCCGCATAGCCCCCAACAAAACGCGCCAAGTCGTCTACGGTCTGGACCGCAATATCTGACACGTGGGTAAGGGTTGTCGGCCTCGGCAACAACATCAATGACATCAGCGGGGATATGTCTGCCATGCCAAACTCAAACGCCCTTTCGAAAATCGTACCGTCTGTCCTTGGCACCATGAAGATGCCCTGACGGCCAAGCCACGCCAGCGTTACCTTTGGCCTGATGTCTGGCGTGGATTGTGCGCCACCGCTACTTCGATACTCCCAGGATACCGGGCTTGCGGGGGTGCACTCCGAAACCGAATAAGTGGGCCAGGTGATTGAGGTTATCCCCACGACATTATTGCTGAAATTATTCGTCGCGTTATTCGTTGCGTTATTCGTTGCGTTATTCGTCGCGTTATTCGTCGCGTTATTCGTCGCGTTATTCGTCGCGTTATTCGTCGCGTTATTCGTCGCGTTATTCGTCGCGTTATTCGAA
>JBFFMO010001250.1:0-1690 GCA_041554035.1 Allomicrovenator sp.
GGCGAGCTCGGCGATCGACTGACCCAGCGACGTTTTACCGACTCCGGGAGGGCCTGCAAGGCACAGGATCGTGCCCTTTGGATTCCCAGAAAGCTTCAACACGGCCATATGCTCAAGGATGCGCTCCTTGACGTCTTCCAGACCGAAATGATCTGCGGCGAGTTGAGCCTCGATGGCGTTCAGGTCGGCTTTGGTTGGGGCGCTTCTATCCCAAGGCAGGTCGGCCATCCACTCAAGGTAGGTCCGAACCACGTTGTATTCCGACTGGTTCGAATCAAGCGAATCCATCCGGTCCAGCTCTTTGGCCACGACTCGGTCGATGTCGTCAGGAAACTCGATGGCCTCCAGACGAAGGCGCAGGTCGTCGGTTTCTTCTTCTGGTTTTCCTAGCTCATTGCGAATCGCCTTGAGCTGTTGGCGAAGGATGGCTTCCTTGTGGTTCTTGTTCAATTCGCCACGCACCTCGGCTTCGATCGTCTGCCGGACTTCGGCCTGGGCGCGAACCTGAGCCACCAGTCTTGCGACAAGGCGCAGACGTTCGGCCGCATTCAAGGTCATCAAGACCGTGATGCGCTGGTCCATTTCGAGTGGCAAGACGGCAGCCACCTTGTCGGCAAACCGACCTGGTGAATCGTCGGCGGGAAGTTGTCCAGCGAGAGCCCCGCCGTCGCTTTGGAGCATCTCCTCGAGTTCCTCCTGAATCACCGCGGCGAGTGTGACCGCTTCGACTGTTTCGTCGCCCTCGTCCTTGAGAGCTTCTCCTTCGACGGTGAAAAACGGTTCCGTCATCAGGTTCTTGTCGATTCGAAAACGGCTCTCGCCTTCGATCACGAGCACATAGGAATCAGTGGGCTGTTTAATGATTTTGACGACACGAGCCAAGGTTCCCATCGGGTGAAGATCCCCAAACTCAGGTTTCTGGGTCGTTGAATCTCGCTGAACGCCGGCGACGATGAAGTCGCCCTCGTTGATGGCTTCGATCAGTCGAACCGATTTCGATCGGCCCACATTGACACTGGCTACGGTGCCCGGTTGCAGCACCATGTTGCGTAGAGGAATTAAGGGATATTCGTTCGATTTCATTAGGTCTCCCTGGTCTTGGCTGGTTAAAGCCATTTCGTCATGTATGGATGACGGATGAACGAAAGCTAAATCCATTCACCACTCAGTCAATCAAAGGATGTCGTTATTCTCAGGAAAGATTCACGACAACGTTGCGATCAAGCAACAACCACCTTAAATTGAGGACTTGAGACTTTTGTTCAGGCGCGTGCAGATCTATGGAAAATGACCGACGAAACAAGATTCTCGAAGCCGCTGAAAGGCTCGTTTCCCATTATGGCATCGCCAAAACAACGATTTCGGACATCGCCCGAGAAGCCCGATGTGGCGTCGGCACGGTGTATCTGGAGTTCACCTCCAAAGACGATATCGTCGGCCGATTGGCCCGCGACAGGCATGCCGCGATTTTGGACGCCATGCGCGGCTCCACCGCGGAACATGACGCGTTCGAAGAGAAGTTCCGAGCCATGATGAACGCACGCGTCCGCGCGTTCATTGAAATCGCAGGAGACGGCGCCCACGCTGCAGACCTTGTGCATTGTGGTGGATGCGAGGCAGTCAAAACTGAATTTATGGGATTTGATCAGGCACAACGCCAAATTCTTGCCGAGTTTCTGGCAGCGGCCAC
>JBFFMO010001251.1:0-1690 GCA_041554035.1 Allomicrovenator sp.
GATCAGGGCGAAGACTGCGACGGCACCAAATTAGATAATAACACCTGCCAGAGTCAGGGATTTGCAGGCGGAATGCTTAAATGTTCGGCAACCTGCACCTTGGACACCAGCTCGTGCACACTCCCACCGCTCGTGTGTTCGCTGGTCGCTGAAACTCCGCCATGCGACACCAACGACGCCGCCCTCTGCATTTGCGAAGGCTGCAACATGAACGGTGTCTGCGACCCCACCGACGATTGTGTGTGTCCCGATTGTGCCGCTGACGTTTTTTGTGGCGACCCAACCAAAACGAATTGCACCAACGACGGACAATGCAATCCATGGTTCGAGGGCTGCCTCTGCGCCGACTGCCTCGGCCACTCATTTTGTGCACCGTGATGCGGCCTACTAAGAAACAAATCCTCATCACGCTGGTCGTGATGCTGCCGTTGATCCTTTGGTCATCCGCGGTCATTGCCTTGGCTGGCGGTGTCGGTGGTGTCGTTTGGGGCGCACGAACAGCGCTCGCAGGCGTGGCTTTCATCGCGCTATTGGCCAGTCTTACGATGCATCGTCGGGCTTGGATTGGGGTTATTGCAATCACAGCCATCCTCACGGCCGGATGGGCCATGACTTCGCCTGCACTCGACCGTGAATGGCTGGAGTTTGCCCAACGTACGCCCTACGCCAGTGTCGACGGGTCAAAAGTCACGATCCACGACGTCCGGAACTTCCGATACCAATCCAACACGGAATGGACACCAGGCTGGTACGACGAAACCTACGACGTCAACGAAATCGAACAAGGTTATCTGGTCCTGACCCGCTTTGGCGGCATCGACGGCCTCGCCCATGTGATGGTGAGCTTCCGCTTTAAGGGAGACAAATACCTGGTGCTCTCGGTCGAAATCCGAAAAGAAGTCGGCGAGTCGTATCACCCGGTTGGCGGCGCGATGCGGCAATATGAACTCTTTTATGTTGCGGCCGACGAACGTGATGCCATCGCGCTAAGAACCCACGTTCATAAAGACGAAACGTGGCTGATCCCGATGAATGCCGGCAAACAAAAAACCGGCGAGTTCTTCCTGGACATGACCCAGCGCATGACCAAATTGCACAGCGAACCAGAATGGTACAATTCGTTCACCAGTTCCTGCGCATCCAACCTCGCCTCGCATTACGAGACGGTCAATAACGTGACCTTCCCGCCCGATTATCGAGTTTTGTTGCCGGGTTTCAGCGAAGAATTGCTGGCCGAACTCGACCTCCTGCCCGAAGGCATGTCCGTGGCCGAGGCGCAGGCAGCGTTCAAGGTCAACGCTCTGGTCGAGTCGCTACCGGTCGATGAGGGATTTTCGAAGCGCCTGCGCCCCAAAGAATACCCACCGACACCCTGATTCACTTCATTCGAAACACGGTCGTCGCCCGCGAGTCAAAGTCTTCGAGCTCTCGAGTCGTCGGCACCACGTAGGTCCTGAGTGCTTCGAGTTCCTCTTTGGGCACGTAGTGGCGCCCAGGATCTCCCACAAACACTTGCATATCCTGCTGCCGCAATTGCCTGAACCAGGCAATGAACACTAAGGCGGGCTCACGTTCGTAAAAGACATCCCCTGCCAAAACGACATCGATATCCGGTGGAAGTTGCTTCATCACATCAAAATCCGGAATTTCCAGCAGCGCTTCGTTCAATGCTGCGTTGAGCGCGATCGCC
>JBFFMO010001252.1:0-1684 GCA_041554035.1 Allomicrovenator sp.
GTGACCTCAGAACGGGCCGTCAACATCGTGCTGCAGGTTCTCTCAAGCCTTGAGGAAGCCCATGCACGCGGTGTGCTGCATCGTGACATCAAGCCTCCAAATATCATGCTTTACAGCCATATGGGGCGACGCGACCAGGTGAAGGTTCTTGATTTCGGACTCGCCAAATCGATGGACGATCCCGTCTTCAACGCTGACAACCCCGATCTGACCGACGACGAGGTCCTGATCGGCACCCCACGGTACATGTCACCCGAGCAGATTCGCGGCCATCGCCTTGCGCCATCGACTGATATCTACAGCTTAGGCTTGGTTTTCTACGAGTTGTTGGTCGGCGAAAAAGCCGTCATGGCAAAATCGACGATGAACACGCTGGCTCGCCATATCAACGAAGTCCCGATTCGCCTGCCGGACGACCTTGATATCGATTCTGTGCTGCGCGATATCGTCAATCGTATGATGGAGAAAAACGTCTCCAATCGCTACGCAAGCGCCAGCGCAATCATGGCCGAGCTTGAGGCATGGAAGTCTGACCCCTATCTGGCGTTCGAGCTTGACGAGATTATCGAAGATTTCGAACCCGAATTCGTCGTTCCCAACGACCGAAAACGGATTGGGATCGGCATTCTCATCGTGTTCCTGCTCTTGGCGTTGAGTTTCGTGCTTCTTGGTCGCGTCTTCGAATCGGATCCGCCGATGCCAGAAGGTGCCCAAGAGCATGCGGTGGTAAAGGCTGAACCGGCGATCGAGGTTCAACCCGAGCCCGAACCCAAACCGGTCGTGGTTGAAGCCCCCGTGGTCGTTGTGGAAGAAGAACCAACCGAAGAAATCACGATCGAGCCAAGCGACGTTCCGGTTGAGAAAAAAGTGGTTCGAACCACTCGACCAAAAACAACACCGACGAAACTCCGAAAACCTAATCTGACGACACTGCCATGAACCGCTTGGTTGCTTTAACTTGCCTTGTTGTCGTCCTTGTCTCAACGCCGGTTTGGGCTCAGGACGCAGGTTCCGACGTCGACAAGATCCAAGAGCACTTCGAAAAAGGCGTCGCCCTGTATTTCGAACAGAAATACGACGAAGCCATTGAAGAGTTTCAGAAAGGATACGCTCTCTATCCAGACCCAATCTTCCTCTACAATATCTCGACCGCTCACGGTAAAATGGGGCGGATGGATCAGTCGCTTGCTGTGGCAGAATTGGCCGATTCGACCGGCCTTGGCGAACCCGATTCGACGCAGAACCGGGCTCGAATGGGTGCCCTGCGGCAGTATCGAAGCGCAGCCGAAGTCACGAATGCTCTGGCTCTATCTAAGCGGCAAGAGGTGGCTTCCCAGCCTAGCCCTGCTCCAACGCCAGGCAATTGGCTCGACGAAAGAGACTGGCGGTTCTGGACTGGGGTCGGCACCATCGGAGCCGGTATCACAAGCCTTGTGGTGGGAGCGGTCTTCGACGCATCATTGACCGAAACGATCGATTCGTACGAATCGGCCGCACGAGCCGGAGACACGGCAACCTACGACCGACTCCGAAGCTCGATCGAAGGGGACCAGAACACCGCCATTGCATTCTACGCGATCGGGGGGCTCCTGGTCGCTGGGGGAAGCGGACTCGTGACGTGGTCCCTACTGGATAACGAGCAAATCGCGATCCTCCCCACACCCAACGGAGCCGTCGCCACGTA
>JBFFMO010001253.1:0-1684 GCA_041554035.1 Allomicrovenator sp.
CCGACAACTCAGGCGGCGGCGCTTACGCCTACCGCATGTCCAAAACCGCGTTGAATATGGGAAGCCGTTCGTTGGCGCAGGACCTCAAGCCCGAAGGCATCACGGTGTTGACGATGCATCCAGGTTGGGTGCTCACCGATATGGGCGGACCCAACGCGCTTGTGGATGCCAACGAGAGCATCAATGGACTCATTAACGTCATCGACAACGCGGGACTTGAGCAATCGGGCCGGTTCTGGGACTTTCGTGGCGAAGAACTCCCCTGGTGAGGAATTGAGATGATTTCAGTGCTTTCCCCGGCCAAGACGCTCGACCTTGAGTCGAAGCTTCCGATCGACACGCATACCTATCCCGATTTCTTGGACGACTCTAAACAGTTGATCGAGATCTTGAAGGGATATGACGAAGCCGAGATCGGCAAGCTGATGAAGGTGTCCGAGAAAATCTCGGCACTGAACGTCGAGCGTAATCACTCGTTCCAATTCCCATTCACCGAAAAGAACGCTCGGCCGGCGATCTTCACGTTCAAGGGCGACGTTTATCGCGACCTTGAACTCGGTGAGTACTCGGAAGACGACTTCGATTTCCTGCAGGACCATGTGCGGATTTTGTCGGGGCTCTATGGGGTCTTGCGGCCTTTCGACCTGATGCAAGCGTATCGGCTCGAGATGGGGACGAACCTTCAAAATGAGCGCGGCAAGAACCTCTATCAGTTTTGGGGCTCGAAAATTTCCGAGAAGTTGAACCTGGCGCTTGAGGCTCAGGGTGACGACGTCCTGGTGAATCTGGCGTCCGAGGAGTACTTCGGCGGCATCGATGTCTCGTCGCTGAAAGCGCGGATCGTTAAGATCGTGTTTTTGGACGCCAAAAAAGACAAGTATCGGATTGTCTCGATCTATGCGAAACAGGCTCGCGGTTGGATGGCCAATTGGATTTGTCGAAATCATGTCGATACGGTCGACGGTCTGAAAGCGTTCAACGTTCGCGGATATGAGTTTTCGGAGAAACGCAGCTCGAAGAATGAGCTCGTGTTTACGCGGGATAAGCCTGCTTGAGGTTAGAGTGAGTATTGAGACGATATTGATGGTGGGGCACGGAAGCGATGGGCGAAAAGACGCCATCGCATTCGAGAAGATGGTTCAATTGCATCAGACCCTGAGCGGCGTTCGAACCCGTGGGGCGTTTTTGAGCTGCGAGCCCAAGCTGAAGATAGTCCTGCGTTCGGCTGTCGGGCCGTTTCGCGTGATTCCGTGGTTCATGGCCGACGGCTACATGGTGAATCATGTGCTGCGCCGTGACATTCCAGACGCTGAATTCGACCAGCCCATTGGCGTACACCCGATCATGGATCGATACGTCGATGCCCATATTGCGGACGCTATTGCTCGCGGCGCCTCAAAGAACGCATCGGTAGTGATCGTTGGGCACGGCACACGTCGTAACGCTCAAAGTGGTGACTCGACCTGGGCTCAGTCACATCGGCTCCGAGAGATCGGCCGTGTGGCGGAGTCGGCATTCTTGGACATGGATCCGGATGCCAAAACTGCGATGAAAAAGTTGCCTAAAGGCGACGTGATCATCGTGCCCTTCTTCATTTTTGAAGGCGGTCACGCCTCGAAAGACGTCCCCTTGGCGTTCAAATTTAATCTGGTGGATGCACGTCGTGCCGGCCACCACGTTGGCG
>JBFFMO010001254.1:0-1684 GCA_041554035.1 Allomicrovenator sp.
CTGGTCTACACGCTGATGGTCTGTCTAGGGGACTGCCTCGACGCTGCGTCCTGGGGCGCCGCATCGCTCGACTCGACCGAGGAAATGGCGGCAGATTTTGACCCCTATTCGATACTTTGCGGCGGGAGCACACCGTATTTTGCGGCGTGGTATGTCGAATCACCGAGCCTTGCCATTTCTGAATTGAGCGGAGACGGCCTCTTTGCCTCGGTGGGTGGGTTGCTTCAGAAGTGCAGCGCCACCGGCCAATACTTCAAAAGCACCGGGATGGGACGTCTGACCTTGCTTCAATAACCACTCTGGCATGAGGCTTGCGTTGCAACATGGATGAGATCCCGTGATAGGGCTTGGTCGGCTTTAAATAGCTTGAAGAACCAGCCTCAGAACACAGACACGAGGCGTTATGTTGCAACGCATGTTTCAAAAAATAGCCATTTCGCTCGTTCCCGCAGGCATGATCTTGTTTGCGTCGGGGATGATTGTTCAAGCGCAGGATGACCCAATCAAGGTTGGAGCTCGAATCGCCTCCAGTGGATTTGGTGGCGTTCCGGCGTGTTCCAGTTGCCATGGGACGATGGGGCAGGGGAATCCCGTCGCGGGTTTCCCAGCGCTTGCGGGTCTGGACGCCACGTATCTGGAACGTCAAATTCTGGACATGAAAGCTGGCACTCGGCAGCTTAACCCGGCCATGGGGCCTGCGGTTGATGGGCTGGATGCAGCGCAAATTCAGGCGGTTTCCGCATATTATGCGTCGATCCCCGCCATCGCCGGCCCGGCGGTCGCGGGTGGCGACGTGGCGCGTGGCAAAGAGCTCGTGGAGCAGGGCGATTGGGATCATGGCATCCCCGCTTGCGCGCAATGCCACGGGCCAAACGCCGCGGGTATCGGCATCAATTTCCCGCGACTCGCCGGGCAGAGTTCCATGTATTTGGCCAATCAGATTGGCGCCTGGAAACGCGACGAGCGAAAAAATGACGTGAACGGGCTGATGGGTACTATCGCAAAACGGCTCAGTGATGCGGACATCGCCGCCGTTGGCGCTTATCTGCAGTCGTTGGGCGAGGGGGACGGAAAATGAAAGTCATCATGCTCGTCCTAGTCGTGATGGTGGCCGGCTGTCTGCCGGACAAATCATCGCCCACACCTTCATCACCTCCGGTTGAAACCGACAAACCAGCCGAAGCGGTTCCTGTCGCGGCACCCACCACAGGCCATATCGCGCCCAAATTGAGCGAAATCCCGGAAGGCCCTTTTGGGGACTCTGTCCGTCGTGGCGCGGCGATCTTCTTTGATACTCCGGGCAACGCCGCGAACTTCGCAGGCAACTCCCAGTCATGTTCGAATTGCCATATGGGGGGCGGCCGGATCGCTGATTCAGGGCCGATGTGGGCCGCGTGGGGCATGTACCCTGCGTACAGAAAGAAGAACGATCATGTGAACACGATGGAAGAACGGCTTCAGGGCTGTTTTACGTTTTCCCAAAATGCCCAGGCGTCACCGTCGGGCGCCGCCCCACCCAACGGCGACGCGGTTCTTGTCGATTTGCAGGCTTATATCTTCTGGCTCTCAAAGGACGTTCCGATCGGAAAAGACATGCATGGACGCGGATTTCCGACACCCGCAAAACCAACAACAGGCTATTCGGTCGAGCGCGGCAAAGTCGTATTCGACGCGCAATGTGCGC
>JBFFMO010001255.1:0-1683 GCA_041554035.1 Allomicrovenator sp.
CGATTATTCACACACATGCGAGCCATAAGGCTCGCGGACCAAGCGCAGGGCGGGCAGGATGCCCGCGGACCAAGCACAGGGCGCAGGATGCCCGCGGACCAAGCACAGGGCCCGCGGACCAAGCACAGGGCGGGCAGGATGCCCGCGGACCAGACACAGGGCGGGCAGGATGCCCGCGGACCAAGCGCAGGGCGGGCAGGATGCCCGCGGACCAAGGCGCAGTGCGGGCAGGATGCCCGCGGACCAAGCGCGGGCGGGCAAGATGCCCGCGGACCGATCAAGAGCCTGGCGTACAATTCACAATGCTGGCAGGTGCGAAGCCTTCCGTGATAGCGTTCGAACGTACTTTACGAGTGTCGTGCATGCGTTCTGAACTTCATCGATTGGTCCGGGATTTTAGGAATTACCTGTCGCTTCAGGGGCAGGGGTTATCCCTACCGGGGGCGCCGCCCGCCAGCGCCGAAGAGCGCGAACCCTTCGAAAAAAGGCATGCGGGATGGCGAGCGAAACGGCGAGAACGCGCTGCAGATGCGCTTCGCGGGCCGCGCTCGGAACCAGCACAACAAGCGCCAACGCGACCTTCGCCCCCACCAGCCAGACCTGCGCCAGTCAGGCCTGAACCTTCACCGCCGCAACCCGTACAAGCGAGACCGGCTCAACCCACGCCGGCGCCGCAGCCGACTCCCGGACGCAGTCCAGCCGAGCGCACCGCAGAGGTTGTAAAACCGAACGCACCGAAACCACCGCCAGCGACTTCGTCGAAAGAGAAGCTTTGGCTGGAAATCGGCAGCAAACCAAAATCAACGTTCGCCGCTCCAGAAGCCGACGAGACCGCCTTTGATCCCGACGATCAGACCCTGACGAGTAGCCAGAAGCTTGAGGCGTTGCGAACGGTGTTGGGCGACTGCAAACGTTGTGGCCTATGTGAATCGCGAACGAACCTTGTTTTTGGTCAGGGCAACCCCAACGCGAAATTGATGTTTGTGGGCGAGTCACCTGACATCGTCGAAGACAAAGCGGGCCAGCCGATGGTCGGTGAGGCCGGGGATTTGCTGAACAAAATGATCACGGCGATGGGCTTCAAGCGCGAGGACGTCTACATCACGCATGTCGTGAAATGCCGCGCGATCGACCGCGATCCCTCGGACGCAGAAACCCAGCGTTGCTCGACGTTCATCGATCAGCAGATTTTGGCCATTCAACCCGCGGCCATCGTCGCTCTGGGTCGCTTCGCCACTCAATCCCTCTTGGGAGCTGGCAACGCAAGGCCTGGGGATTGGACAAAACTGAATGGAATTCCAGTGATGCCGACCTTCCATCCCGAATTCTTGCTCGAAAATCCTGAGGCCAAACGCGATGCATGGAAGGATCTTCAGTCGGTGATGAATTTTCTGAATAATCCTGACGACAGCAACGACTAAGCGACACTCACTCAACCTGCGTCTGGCGTCTCATGAACAAGCTTATTTTTGGACTGATTTTTTTGGCAGCTTCCACTGGATGCGATGATTCGGAGGAATTGACCTGCGAGGTCTTAGCCGATCCCAATTTCTGTTGGGCGATCGCAGTCAACGAAGCCTACGCCTGCAATGCCGAAGCGATGACCGACGGTCAAATCAGCGCCGACGGAAAGACCTGTGAATTCGAGAGAGGAACCACCGCAACGTTCTCTCCTGCCTTGGA
>JBFFMO010001256.1:0-1675 GCA_041554035.1 Allomicrovenator sp.
CGCCACGCCGCGATCGACGTGGCTAAGACCGTGCCTGTAGGGAGCAGAGGCATCTCGATGGATCCAGACGGACCGCGTCCGGTTCAGCAAAGACAGCAGCAGGAAGCGCCGCTCGAACTCGATTTCGAACGCTTTAATAAGTTCGCGCCCGACCAGCGCTATCAAGCGCCGCGTAAGTTGCGAAATATCCGTGAGTCGCGTTCTGAGTTCCGGGCGCCGCAGAACGTTTTCGAGTGGGCGGAGGCCGGGGCGATGGTCGTCCTTTACCCCGTTGCTTTCGTTCTGCTGACTGCGCAAATGGAAGGCCTTCCAGTCCTATTGCGCTGGGCCGCCGGACTCTTGCCGTTGGTGATCGCGAGCGTGGTGCCGATGACCACGAAGAGCCCAAGTTGGAATGTCTCGTTCTTTCGGCTCCTTTTTGGTCTCAGCCTGGTCTGGATCGCCATTGCACACGGTTTTGGCCTTGAGAGACTCGGGTCGAGCCTGTTGCGTAATCCCGCATGGTTTCTAAGGCCCGTGGCTAACGTTCCTGTTTTTAACCTGCTCTTCGATCTCGTGGCCGCTTTCTCGCGTGCCTACGGTCAAATTCTAACCTGACCCACATCATCCGACATCGCACGCTTGACGCACGGCCCTGAGTGGGAGTACGTGTGCGTGCCTATTTAAGAATGCCCAACGTTGACGCTGGGCCACGTATAAGGAGCTCCTATGCGAACCCAATCCATCCTACTCGCGGCTGGTCTTATGCTGGCTGTCGCCGGATGCGACAATGCCAGCGCGCCTAAGACTGAAACTCAGACGGCTAACGTGACTGCCGCGCAGACCAATAATGCCGAGAAAACCGATACCGCTGCAGTTGACCTGCCTATGACGGCAACGGGTCCTGTCGCGAAAGTCGACGGCATCGACATCCCCGCTGCTGACTTCAACAAGGAAGTTGAGCGCTTGGTCCGAATTGCTCCACAATTGCCTCCACAGGCCCTTGAGAAGTTCAAGACGACCACGATTGACCGCCTCATCGACCAGCACTTGGTCGAAAAAGCACTTTCGACCGAAAACATCACAGCAGAGCCTGCTGAAATCGAAGACGAACTCAATCAGTTCTACGAGACTGTTGGTGGACCAGAAGGCGCCAAAGAATTCTTCGACAAAGCCGGCGTGACGGAGCAAGAACTTCGTGAGGACCTCGGCCGTGCCGTTAAACTCAAGAAGTACCTCAAGAAAAAATACGGCGTCGAAGTCACCGACGAAAAAGCCAAGGCGTTCTACGACGAGAATGCCGAACGTTTCAAACGCGAAGAAGAAGTGCAGGCAAGCCACATCCTCTTGAAGGTCGAAAAAGACACTCCAGAAGCTGATGCGAAGGCACAAGAAGCCAAGGCCAAGGATATCTTCAAGAAAGCCAAGGCTAAGGGCGCTGACTTTGCTGCACTTGCTACCGAGTTTTCGGAAGGCCCAACGCAATCACGTGGCGGCGACCTTGGGTTCTTCTCGCGCAAGCGAATGGTTCCAGCGTTTTCTGACGCTGCATTCAAGGCCAAGACTGGCGATGTCATCGGACCGATCAAAACGGAATTCGGTTATCACATCATCAAAGTCACCGATCGTCGTCCTGAGCAAACCACTCCTTTCGAAGAAGTGAAGGCTGAAATCGTCCGTAACCTTGAGCGTAAAG
>JBFFMO010001257.1:0-1675 GCA_041554035.1 Allomicrovenator sp.
AAGTCGACAGAGTCCTTGCCAAGATGCATCAAAATGGGCCCGCCAATTTTGAACCCCAACGAGGCATTTTCACGGGCGCCAATCACGTTTTTGTAGGGGAAGAGGACGCGCTAACTCAACAAATCGGAAACGAAGTTCGGCCATTTCTTCGCCCGGTCCTAAAAGGCTCAGACCCCGCCGGAACCAAAGAGGTCATCGTCTGGCCCTACGATGCCAAGGGGAAGGAACTCCTAGAATTGCCAAAGGACGTTGCTTCCTGGTTCACCAAACACGCCCGTGTTCTGGGAAAACGAAGCGACCACGACCCCACCAAGCCACTCTGGCAGGTGTTTCGTGTACGTCCCGACACGCTCGCCGCAAAAGTCGTTTGGCGCGACATCGCGCCAGGCCTCGCGCCCAGCATAGCTGCCGAAGGGTCCGTCCCACTCAATACGATCTACTTTCTGCCCTGCCAAAGCGATCAACACGCACAAAGCTTATGTGCGCTTCTGGGGTCATTGCCGATGCGTGCGGCCGCCCGTGCCTACTCCGAGCGTGCGCGAGGAGGTTACCGACGGCACTTTGCCTGGTGCATTCGCATGCTTCCCGTGAGCGAAGCCCTGCTCAAGGAAACCCAACAAGGGATCCCGATGAACGACGAACACGTCGCGGCCAGCCTTGGGCTGGATAAATATGACCTCCAGACACTCAGGGAGTGGGCGGAATTTGATTCCAGCGCCGACATGAGTCACGCGGCATGAATACTCAAGACTGGATGAAGCAGGTGATCGCCGCGATTGCTCAGCCGGCCATTCAAAGCGACGAGCTAGAGAAGTTCCAGCGTGAGGGCGTGGTGCGCCTAGTCGATATGGCCCATCAATTCGGAGGTGCGGTCCTGGCCGATGGTGTGGGTTTGGGAAAAACGCGCATGAGTCTGCACGCAGCTGTGCGCATGCGGCGACGAACCGGCGACGACAGACCCTTGGTGATTTGTTGCGGGGCTCGATTGCGCAGCATGTGGGAAAAAGCTGCTGAAAAGGCTGGATTTGGGCAGGGGGAAGTTCGGGTGCTCACCCACACGGCAATGAGCCGACAGCAATTCGAAGCTGGTTTTTCGGTCATCATCGTCGACGAAGCTCATCATTTCCGAAACCCGAGCACCAAACGATATGCCTGCCTTGAGGCGTTGTCGCTCGGCGCGCCTTTGCTGCTCCTTACGGCCACGCCCGTCGTGAACTCCGTTTGGGACCTCTATCATTTGCTTCGCCTCTTCCTCGCAGATCATGACACCCGACCATGGACCGGAATTGGCCTGCGCGAGGCTTTCACCGCCGCAGAGCAAGGAAACAGCGACATCACGGAACTTCTGCGTCTCTTCTGCGTTCGGCGAGAACAGGTGTCGACGGGCATCATGAAAAGCCGGCCGGACGTGGCGTTGGCGATGTTGCCCTATGAGCCGACGCTCTCCGAAAAGTGGTTATGGGAGAATCTGGAAAGCGAGCTTCGAAGCATGAACCTGTCCCTGCTTGAAGGGGACTGGCCGCGCGGACTCTTTGTGGACCACGTTCTCCGATCCTGGGAGGGAGGTCCAAACTCGTTGCAGCGTACTCTGAGCCACCTTGCGAGTTTTCATACCCGTTGGCTCGAGCTCGACGCCCAGGGCAGACATCTTGAACGTTCGGATTTTGGTGGGTTC
>JBFFMO010001258.1:0-1674 GCA_041554035.1 Allomicrovenator sp.
ACATCTCAATACTAGACAACACCCACTACAGAACGCTCAGAAGTCTTCGACCTGCGGGAACATGAAGCTCAACAGCACGGTCAATTCATCCGGTATTATTACGCCAACGGAATCAAATCCCCCGCGAGTCCGGGTCTGTCCGAGCTAGGGCTCACCGACTGCTCAAGGCTTCCGGGAGACCTCGAACTCGTCCCAAAGGCTATGAAGACAGCCCGAAATCCAGTCTCGTGATTCTTTGACCAGGATTTCTGGGTCTTCGCCGGTTAGAGCCGGGCCAAAATGCAGATGGATATTGAGCTTCGGCTGGCGAAAGCGGTCGCTGAAGTGTTCTACGAAGCCCTCTTCGCCCCAAGCGTCGTCGGGATGCGGATATTCGATGGCGACGGGCAGTACGGGCACGCCGGCTTCCATTGCGGTCTCGAAGGCCCCCTGACGAAAATCTGCACAGCCCGGACCTGGATAGGTCGTTCCTTCTGGGAAAACCACGACGGTGTGGCCGTCTTCGAGCAGCCCACGCATCGTATCACGAGCTGCCTTGCGGCTATCCTTGGCCTTGCGGTCCACAAAAACCGTCCCTGCCCGCACGGCGGCTTTGCCCAACACCGGCCAATCCGCAACATCGCCTTTGGCGAGGAAACAACATGGCGTGGACGCCAGAAGCGCAATGATATCGACGTAGGACCGGTGGTTGGACACCAATAGGGCGCCTGAATCGCGAACAGGCTCCCCATCCACATGCAGCGCCATCCCCATTCCCGAAAGCAGAACTTGCGCCCATTCATAGGCGAGCTGGTTCATGGCGGCTTGTTGAACGTCGTGGGGAACGCGGCGCAGATGAAGCGTCGTTAAGCCGGCAAAGGCCGCGAGGCGCTTGACGACGCGGGCCGTCCCCACGGGGTCGGTCAGGGCCTGAACTACTGGACTTGGTTTGCTCATATCCAACATGTCTTTGAGACGTCGTGGACATAGTTTAAACCAATCGAATCTACTTTTCACGGGTGAACGGTTTTGAAGAACCAGCGGGGGTTTGCCGTTCCCAAATCGTTGGTCTTTTGTGTCCTAATTTGGGTTCAGCAAGTTGTTGACGATGGCGATGACGTAGCCCACATAAGGCGCGGCGCCTTGAGGCCGCTCGTCGTCACTGCCTCCGGTGCTGATGCTGTACCACTCACCCTGGGCGTCTTTGAGCAGGAAGCTTAAAAAGAGCACGCCTGGCTCCGAACCGCCTTTGAAGCCGACATACGGCCAGTCTTTGGGCGGCAGCCCTAAACCGGCGTCGTTGATGGCCATGATCTCAAGAGCAGTTTGGTAGGCTGGGCGGTCTGAATTACGGACCAGCGTGGCGTGCAGCGCGCAAACGTCTTGGGCAGCCGCGAACCACTCGATGGTGTCCACGTCGCGCGGCTCATCCCAGCCCGATGCGGACTCAAGAGCTGGCAAGGGTTCGCCGGCCAACGTCTGCAGAGCCTTTCGGCGTTCGGGGATGCTCATGCCCACATATTTCGCTCGCCACGCCTCGTCATGTCCGAGCTTGATCTGGAAGAGTTCGCGGGTGCTCAAAAACGGCGATAGACGATCGGGCGTGCTGTGCCCGCTGGTCTTGACCCAGGCCTCGACAACGTCGCGGCCGACAAGGTGAAGCAGATGGTCGGTCGCGGTATTATCGCTGATCGA
>JBFFMO010001259.1:0-1673 GCA_041554035.1 Allomicrovenator sp.
ATTTATTTCAGCGCCTTGAGAACAAAGACCAACGGACCTATGATTTGGCACTTCATTCATTACCGTTATGGATTGCCCAAGCTCTGCAGGAAGACCCCATGACACAACAATATTACAGTCCCGTCGTTCTCAACTATGTAGAGCAGGGCCGAGAGGAAGGTCGAGAAGCTGGTATCGAGGCCGGCCTGCGGAGATCGATCTTTTTACTCCTTGATGCCCGCGGTTATGTCCCAACTGAAGCCGACCTTCAGCGCATCGAAAATGAGCATGACAAATCAGCGTTGGAAGCCATCGTAAAGAGGGCCGCCAACTTAGCGCCAGATACACCACTTTTTGACGATCACTGAACCCGGCCTACCAAGTGGAACCACAGGCGAGCCATAGGGCTCACGTACAAGTGAATCACAAGCGAGCCACAGGTCGCGTATGTGGTGCAACGCTTAAGTGGGTTCCCAGCATCCAATTTTGGGCGAGATATCCCAGGGGTGGTCGGGATAAAAAACTTCGACGAGCGTGAGCCCTTGCGGCATCGCCGTCATCCCAGCGTGGTCCCGTCGGCCGGTCTCCACAGCTTTGGCCACCGCGTCTGGCTCCAAAATTCCACAGCCGACTTCGACCAGAGTCCCCGCGATAATGCGGACCATATTTTTCAAAAAAGCCGAGCCTTCCACCACGATTCGAATCTCGTGACCGTCTCGGTCGACCTCGACTTTCCAGACGTCGCGTATGCTGGTCGAGGACTGACAATCAGCCGCTTGGAACGCCGAAAAATTGTGTTTCCCGACCAGAAAAGCCGCAGCAATTTGCATGCGTTCCAGATCCAACGGCAGCCGGTAATGCCAGGTACGGTCGCATAAAAGCGGGTGTTCAAAACGATGGTTCCAAACCCGGAACTCGTAGCGTTTTCCGCCGGTATCATGCCGCGCATTAAAACGCCCATCGATCAGTTGGCCGTAATTCACGCTGATTTGTTTTGGGGTCAGGGCGTTTAATCCACGCACATAATCCCAGACGTCGCGTCGCTCATCAAAAACCGTCGATGCGACCTGTCCCAGCGCATGAACGCCAGCATCTGTGCGGCTCGCCCCTTGAAGCGCCACGTCTTCGATGTTTTTGTCCAACATCTTTGCGAGCGCTTCGAGCAAGAAACCTTGAACCGTGGCCACGCCGCCGGGTTGGGTTTGCCAGCCATGGAAGGGCGTGCCGTCGTAGGAAATATGAAGACGTACAATCAAGGCTTAGTGCAGCGTGGTTGGGGCGTGTGATTCGGGCGAGTCGTGTTCTTTCTTGGGAATGATAGGCTCGTGATCTGCCCAGTACGATGGATCGGGCAGAACTTCACGTGGTCGTTCGAAAATCTGCCGAACGCCACGAGCAAGGATGCCAATCTGAGCCCCGTCAAAACAGCGATGGTCGAAGGTCACGCCCATTTGCATGGAGCGGCAGACTTTGACTTCACCATTCACCGCCATCGGCGAGTCAAAGATGGCGCCGGGAAGGGCCACCAGCGGGCAACGACTCGCGGGAACCAAGGGGGCAAATCCCAACCGGATATCGAATGGAGCCACGCTAGAGACCATAAAAGAGCCAAAGGGATCGCTACGAATACCAAGGGCATCAAGGTCGACTGGAACGTTGAAGGTCAGGAATTCGACAAATCGCAAGAGGGGGCG
>JBFFMO010001260.1:0-1672 GCA_041554035.1 Allomicrovenator sp.
AACCGGTTGGCACATCGATTAAGTCGGGCCAATCGCCGTCCGCCAATCGCCGCTGATAGCTGTACGGTGGATTGCCCGTAGCCGTCTTAAAAAGCGCGTCAAAGCTCACAGATGCTCCTGCGTGCACTAATTCCCCAAGGAAATTCTTAGAATTTGTATGTCAGCTTTATCGGCCTGTTCGTTTCAGGCCGTCAAGCGCGAATACTTAACTAAGCCAGACTTACACAAGAGTTGGCACGGAGCGCGCCAACTTGGAAAAGAACCAAGCGGCGCGCGCCACCGCTTCTTTAAATACAAAACTACAGCCCAGTAAGTGTGTTTGGTCGGTGCGAGTTGTTTTAGGGTTAGAAAGAACCGACCTGGATCTAACGCTACTCGCGCGGATGGGACAAATCTTGTCCCCAGAAACCTTCGTATTTGGTCACCACGACATCCCCGTAAATCTTCGTCTGGCAAGCAAGTCGAAGACCTGCTTCTTTGTCGTGCGGCGGGAAGTCGAGCCGCCACTTCTCTCGGCCGGTCTTGTCGTTGCTCGGTCCATCGACGCGGACGGCGCAGGTACCGCACGTGCCAAATCCCTTGCAATTGAACCAACGCGCGTTTCCATTATGCGGCGACAGCTCCGCACGAAACAACGCATCGCGTATCGATTCACCCTCCTCACACGGAATTTCCAAGCCCTCAAACTTAATTTTATACACTCGTCCTCCACAGCCCACGGTCCGAGTTTTTGATGCGAATACCGTCAGCGTGGTTCGATTACTTTATTTACACACCACAAAACGGGCATCACCCACCGCCACTGCGGAAGAAAGCCTGCCTAACGCCGCCCCCAAATTTTCAACGTTGGCGCGTTCCGTGCCAAACAAAGCACTATGATTGAACGCAACCAATGAAGGAGGGGCATTTGCATTACCAGTTCACGCACCACGTCTTACGGCAAGCTGTCTTTGACACCCAGCCATCCGAGCTGCGTTCATTGATCCAAAATCGAGAATTCGCAGACTTCTGTTTCGGACTCGTCGAAGAATGTTTTGGCTCCAACCCCGATTCTGGTCCAAATATCGACGCCATCATCTTCGAGGCCGAAATGGGCATTTTTGACGTCTTGCACGAAGACGACGTCCAGATGGTCCTTATTTCCTTGCCCACCCCTCAAGCCATCACTCAAGCCCACTACGTGCTCATCGCACTGAGTGAAACAACACGATACTTCACGCTCGAAGCGACCACGGACTCACTCGACCGGCTGGACTCAAGCTTCGGTTTGTTGTGCGAATGGACCGGTGACGGAACGCACCACAACTACGGCAGCTGCCCACTGCATCCGACAAAATTCGTAAGCCACGCGATGATGAAAATCCGCAATCTTCAAAGTCGTGCATGATTTTTGACCTCGAGTCCTCGGACACTCCATGGCTGGACACGGTTAAACCAAACGATGAACTCCGTTATCCACACTTATTGAAAAGCCATAGACTTCACCCTAGATTCCAAGCACGAACATTCCTGCATGATCTGGGGAGGAAAATGAAACGATTCATGGCTCTTGGTTTGGTTGTATTTGTCGTTGGCTGCGGAAACTGGAGCTATCCGAATGACTCCAACCCCATTACCTATCGCCTACCTGGCGTCTATGTGGACGACGATTCCCCCGCTTTTGCACCGACGA